>NZ_JBSIPA010000932.1:0-777 GCF_053574605.1 Caballeronia sp. M23-90
ACAACGCACCCATCGAATCATTCTGGGGCTCACTGAAGAATGAACTCGTCTATCATCGCAAGTTCGCGACCCGCGATCAGGCCAGCAGAGAAATCACGGAATACATCGAGATCTTTTATAACCGGCAGCGCACACAGGAGCGTCTGGACTATCTGTCGCCGGCCGCTTTCACGCAGCGATTCCATTTGAGTAAAACCGCTGCTTAACCCGTTGGCGTCCACGGATTCCGACCGACCTCAGTGCAGAGTCGATTGGCGGGAGCGGTCACCGATTCAGAAGGCAGGCCGATTGCTGGACCCAACGTACCATGGAAAGGACGACGGCAAGGCCGCCGCGCGGACCGTCGTTGGGGCACCTGCTGGAGTCCCGAACAAATCAGTCGACGATTGCAGGCCGACTATCCAGAAGACCAATCCATGAGAATCTCTCACGAAGCCATCTATCAGGCGCTTTACATTCAGGGCCGTGGCGCTCTGCGCAAGGAGCTTACTGCCTGTTTGCGTACGGGCCGTGCACTTCGTGTGCCTCGAGCCAGGACGCAACAGCGAGGAAAGCATTTCATTACTCCGGAGGTCATGATCAGTGAACGTCCGGCTGAGGCTGATGATCGTGCCGTTCCGGGTCACTGGGAAGGTGACCTGATCATCGGCCTTAATCGATCCGCAGTGGGTACGCTGGTCGAGCGGACTACCCGCTATACAATGTTGCTCCATCTCCCACCTATGGAGGGACATGGCACTGGCGTGCGGGCCAAGAATGGGCCACCCTTGGCGGGTC
>NZ_JBSIPA010000933.1:0-756 GCF_053574605.1 Caballeronia sp. M23-90
TCGTTGCTGCTGACCGCCCGACAAGGCCTGCGGCGCACGGTCGCCATACGCAGCGGGCAGACCGACCAGCGCAAGCAGTTCATCGACTCGATACCGCGCCCGCCGCTGCGCACGTGGCAACCCGAAGACGATGTTGTCGGCGACAGAAAGGTGCGGGAACAGCGCGCCTTCCTGCGGCACGTAGCCAATCCTTCGTGCTTCCGACGGCACATGAACGCCCGGTCCGGCGACGCGCACGCCATCGATTTCCACCGTGCCGCCGTCGGCGCGTTCGAAACCGCAAAGCACCCGCAACAGCGTGGTTTTGCCGCTGCCCGAAGGTCCGAGCAGGGCCAGCAAGGTGCCTCGTTCCACCGACAGATCCACGCCATGCAGCACGGCTTGTCCATCGAAGGATTTGGTGAGGCTGGTCACGCGAAGTTCGCTCATATCGTTCTATTTGTCAGACGGCGAACCGGCTTGCACATTGATTTGAAGTCCTGCCTTGATATCGCCTGCGCGGCCGGCGACCGCGGACCGTCCGAGCAACGCGAACAACGTGCCCGATGCCAGCAGCGAAATGCCCACCAGCAACGCGGCGTATGGGGCAGCGGCAGCAAACGCGAGCGTGGAGGTGTCGATCCATACTTGCGTTGCGAGCGTGCGCGTGCCGATGGGCGACAGGAGCAGTGTGGAATTGAGTTCGGTGACGACCGAGATGAAAACCATGGTCGCGCCGGCGCCGAGACCCGGACCGGCCAGCGGCAACACGACGCA
>NZ_JBSIPA010000100.1:0-17125 GCF_053574605.1 Caballeronia sp. M23-90
TGCCGTGGATACCGCCGCAGAGCGCAACGCGGCGATCCGCCAGGCACGCAATGACTGGGAAGCCGCGAAATACGATGTCGACCAGGTCAAGGGCCAGCGTTGGCCGCAGGTTCAGGTCGGGGGCAATTCGCCGGCACTGACAGGATCCCATACGACATTCGATGACAGCAACCGTGCCTCGGCCAATGTCAGCGTCACGACCATGGTGTATGACTGGGGGAAGACGAGCAAGAATATTGCAAGTCGCTCGAAGACCGCGGAAGCGGCAGAGTTCTATCTGAAAACAATCGAGCAGCAGAATGCATATGACGTTTCGTCGACGCTCGTGGATCTCGCAAAATACCGCGCGGTCTACGCCGCCGGTGACAGCTATGTGAAACGGATGTCGGCGCTGGTCGACATGCTGGTCGAAATTACCAAGGTGGATCCAGGCCGCCTGAGCGAGTTGAGCCAGGCAAGAGCGCGCCTGCTGCAGGCGCAGACGTCGCAGGATACAGTCGCCGCGCAGGTTCGGTCGCTCGAACTCAACGCCCGCAAGCTCGTTGGCGATCAGGAAACGGCAATGCCGCATGGCACGCGCTGGCAGTTGCGTCTTGATCCACTCGACAGCGCCGTTGCTGCCGTCGCACAAAATCCTGCCATCGAGCAGGCCACGGCCGAAGCCGCTGCTGCAAGCCTGACGGCGAAATCGGTACGGGCAGCTTCGCTGCCGCAGTTGAACTGGGTGATCAACAAGACGACCGCGCACGATTCCTTTAATAACGTGCAGCCGTGGACCACCATGCTCCAGCTCACCTGGACGCCGTTCCAGGGCGGCAGCCAGCGCGCGGCGGAGCGTGCGGCGCTTTCGCGTGCGGCATCGAGCAGCGACAAGCGCGATCAGTTGCAGCTCGATTCGGAATTTCGTGTCCGCGATGCCCACCGCGATGCGATCGCCCTTGCAACGCGGGCCCAGCTGTATGCGCAGTTATCGACGGAAACCGATCTGGTGCGCAAGCAGTTCTTCGAGCAGTGGTATCACCTGAACCGGCGCACGTTGGTCGACGTCTTGCTCGCGGAAGCCGATTTTTATAACAACCAGGTTAGTGAGGTCACGACCCAGTTCGACGCATATCAAGCAATTCTTAAAATCCATTTAAATAATGGGACGTTGAATCAGTGGCTGATTGACGGCGCAAGCTGACTTGCCATGGCGTATCTAACCTATTAACCATGATCGGCCGTGGCTGGCCATATAAACGTCCGCTGATGCAATTCGCATCGGTGGACGTTTTTGTTTTTAAAGGGTGTTTTGAAACGACTGAATGTAAAAGGTAAAAACTTGTCTCCGAAGATAATGTGAATAAATTTTAATGATTTAACGTTCTCTTGTTGTTTTGGGGCAACGTAGATTATGAATTAGGATAATTCCTATTATCTCGGTAACTACGGAACCGATGCCCCCGGTTGTGTCACAAAGCCTTCCTCCGCGAGCGTCGCGGCCGCAGCCATAGGGCGAGCGATAAAGCGGCGACTGCGCGGTCGAGCGAACTGAATCACCCCGCTTTAGTTTGCGAAACCCAATTTAGGAGTTTTCGCATTAAGCCTGCGACCTTCAAAACCTATAGTTCGTTTGCGTTCACGAAAACCAGTTTTTGAACGACTCCCGGTCTCCGTGCTTCAGTGCGAAATCTCTGAAAGGGCATGAACGCCGAGCATAAAGCGGAAGGTTTAAAAGCCATTGCTCCATTTATTAATTGGCGATCAATGTCTCTACCGACTTGCAAGGCGATTTTTTTATTTTTGTAAAGGTACACAGCAATGAACAAGTCTTATAAATCAGTTTGGAACGAATCGACAGGCACGTGGGTCGCCGTTTCGGAAAACGCGACGGGTCGCGGCAAAAGCAAGCGCGCAAAAAGCGCAATCTCCAAAGCCATCCTGACGCAAATCGCGGTTGGCGGCATGAGCATCGCCGGGATGTCGGCTGCCATGGCCGGCGACGCGGTCAAGTTCGGCACCGGTGCATCGGTCGGCGTGGCTGACGGCATTGCGATCGGCACGGATGCCGGCGCTGACGTCGACACCAATCCGGCGAACAAGGACAAGACGGGCGGCGTTGCGATCGGTATCGATTCGTATGTAGTCGGCTCCGGTGTAGCAATTGGTAATAGCGCCCAGGCGGGTTCGGAAAGCCTGGCATTCGGCGCTGGCGCAATGGCGTCGAACAACAGCACGGCAGTCGGCAACAACGCTATCGCGATCAACAAGCATGCAGTGGCGCTGGGTGAAGGCGCTTCGGCGGGCGGTGTCGGTTCTCTGGCGCTTGGCGCCGGCGCGGCCGTAGCGACGACGAGCTCGGTGGCGTTGGGTGAAAACTCGGTGACGGATCGCGATAACTCGGTGTCAGTGGGCTCGGATACGATCAAGCGCCAGATCACGAACGTTGCAGCCGCTACGCAAGACAACGACGCAGTGACGCTCAAGCAGTTGAAGGACGCAGGTATCAACACTGACACAACAGGCGGTGTGACCAATTCGTTTGTCGCCTACGACGACGCGACTAAGAAAGCAGTGACCCTCAACAAGGGCGGCGATGCTGTCAATGTCAAGAATGTTGCCGCGGGTGTTGACGCCACCGATGCTATCAACAAGGCGCAGTTGGACGCAGTGTCGAGCCAGGTCTCGACGTCCACGGCGTCATTGAAGTATTTGCGTTTCGGCACCACGAACGCGCAGGCTGCGAACGCAACCGGCACCGACTCTCTGGCGATTGGCGGCAACGCATTTGCATCACAAACCGGTTCGCTGGCATTCGGGCGTGATTCTGTTTCGTCCGGTATCGGTAACGGTGCTACGGCTCCGGCAACCAACGCTGTCGCACTGGGCGCAGGCTCGGTGGCGGATCGTGACAACACGGTCTCGATGGGTTCGGAAGGTAAGGAGCGTCAGATCACCAACGTGGCAGCTGGCACGCAGGGTACGGACGCAGTCAACCTGAACCAGATGAACTCGGCGGTGGGCGGTGTTGCTCGCAAGGCGTACAGCGGTATTGCGGCAGCCACAGCGCTGACCATGATCCCGGACGTCGACGCGAACAAGACGTTGTCGATCGGTATCGGCGGCGGCACGTTCCAGGGCTATGCAGCAACGGCTATCGGCGGCACGGCTCGTATCACGCAAAACATCAAGGTTCGCGTGGGTGCAGGCTGGAGCGCAGCAGGTACGACGGTTGGCGCAGGTGCTTCGTACCAGTGGTAAGTTAGGCTTGACCCCTGAGGCCCGGTTCGACAAGGACCGGGCCGTAGGAAAATCAGTTTAGAAAATTGTTCTGCTGTACCGTAGTATCTTCAAGCGGGTTCTTCTTTGGAAGGACCCGCTTTTTTTCGTTTGAACGCCGTACCTCAATTTCCCACGCGTCGTTTATCCAGCACGTCCTTAGCCTCAGCAAGCCGTTCCGCAAACTCCGGCCCGCGCGCGAGCGCGACCCCCACTGCCAAAATATCCCCGATCGCCAGGTGCGATACACGCGAGGTCATCGGCGAGAATATGTCCGTGTCTTCGTCGACGTTGGCAAAGAGTCCAACGCTTGCCATGCGCGCCAGCGGCGAGTTGCCATGCGTGATCGCGATCACCTTTGCACCGCTCGCCAGTGCTGATTTCACTGCATCGAGAATGTCACGCGTGCGGCCCGTATTCGATATCACCACCACCACGTCGCCCGCGCCCAATAGCGCCGCCGACGTCGTGTACGTATGCGGATCGGAATACGCGACGCTCGGCACGCCCAGCCGAAAAAACTTGTGCTGGATATCGAGCGCGGCAATGCCCGATCCGCCCGCGCCATAAAACTCGATACGTCGTGCCTCTGCGAGCAATGCGATCGCCGCCGCGACGCTATCCGACGACAAACTGTTGCGCACCTGCAGCAGCGCGCCGATCGTCCGGTCCAGCACTTTCGCCGCGACGCCGGCGGCAGGTTCGTCGGCGCGGACATCGCGGAAGACAGCGGGGGCGGGGACATCGGAGGCAATGCTTTGGGCCAGCCGGATCTTGAACTCACGGAATCCCGAAAATCCAAGCGCCTGGCAAAACCGCGCAATCGTCGGCTGGCTCACGCCCGCGCGCACAGCGAAGTCGGTCATTGCGAGATCGAGAACTTCCCGCGGGGCCTCCAGAACGTAATCTGCGAGCTTTCGCTCGGACGGGCGCAATTGCTCGCGCATTGCTTCGACTTGGGACAGCAACATCGGTAATCTCGCCTATGCTGGAATTGCACGGACTATAGCTGATCGGCCAAAATGTACAAAAACTACAAGGAAATCACTCATCGAGACGGCTGACCGCAGGGCAAGCGACTGAATTTCAGCCTTTCAGCAAAAGCCACACAAAGAAATAAGGGTTTTCCAGATGGAAAGTATGTAGTTTTTCTACTAAAATCCATGGCGATCGCACGGGAAAGTCACAAAAAAGCAAAACACCCGCGCGCACTGTTCAATCCCCGGTAAGGCGAAGGAGTGTCGATGGTTTCCCCGCATTCGCATCTCAACAAGGTCACGCAGCGCGTGATCGAGCGCAGCAAGCCGACGCGTGCGGCATATCTGGCGCGTATCGATGGCGCCCAAGGCCATTTTCCGGCGCGCGGTGCGTTGTCCTGCGCCAATCTCGCGCACGGTTTCGCCGGCATGGAGGGTCAGGAGAAAATCTCGATCAAGGCGATTCGTGAGCCGAACATCGGCATTGTGTCGTCTTATAACGAGATGCTTTCTGCGCACGCCCCGTTCAAGAATTATCCGGACATCATCAAGCACGCCGCACGCGAAGCAGGCGGCGTGGCGCAATTCGCCGGCGGCGTGCCGGCCATGTGCGACGGCGTCACGCAAGGCAATGCCGGCATGGAGCTCTCGCTGTTTTCGCGCGAAGTGATCGCCATGAGCACGGCGGTGGCGCTCACCCACAATATGTTCGATGCCGCGTTGTGCCTCGGCATCTGCGACAAGATCGTGCCCGGGCTGCTGATCGGTGCGCTGCAATTCGGCCATCTGCCGACCATTTTCGTGCCCGCTGGTCCCATGACCAGCGGCCTCACCAACGACGACAAAGCCAAGGTCCGCCAGCAATTCGCAACCGGCGCGTGCGATCGCGACGCATTGCTCGAAGCGGAAGCTGCGGCGTATCACGGCCACGGCACATGCACGTTCTATGGCACGGCCAACAGCAACCAGATGCTGATGGAAATCATGGGCCTGCATCTGCCGGGTTCGGCCTTTATCCACCCGCACACGCCACTCAGGGACGCACTCACCGCCGAAGCCGCGAAGCGCGTGCTTGAGTTGACGGTGGATCGCGGGCACTACACGCCGGTCGGCCATGTCGTCGATGAAAAATCCATCGTGAACGGGATCGTCGCGCTGCTGGCAACGGGCGGCTCGACCAACCACACGCTGCATCTGGTCGCAATTGCGCGTGCGGCGGGGATTGTCATCGACTGGAATGATTTCGATGAACTCTCGCAAGCCGTGCCGCTCGTCGCCCGGATCTATCCGAACGGCAAGGCCGACGTGAACCATTTCCACGCGGCCGGCGGCGTTGCGTATCTGGTGCGCGACCTGCTCAGCGCGGGGCTGCTGCACGAAGACGTCAAGACCGTCGCGGGCGAGGGCCTGAAGCACTACACGCGCGAACCGAAACTCATCGACGGAAAACTGCAATGGGTCGAAGGCACCGAAACCAGCCACGACACCAAAGTGCTGCGCAGCCACAAGGAGCCCTTCGCGCCTGACGGCGGGCTGCGCCTGATGCAGGGCAAGCTTGGCCGTGGCGTGATCAAGATCTCGGCGGTGGCCGAGGCGCATCGTCATGTGAAAGCGCCCGCGATCGTGTTCGAGTCGCAGGAACAAGTGCAGGAAGCGTTCGATAACGGCGAACTCAAGCGCGATTTCGTGGCCATCGTGCGGTTCCAGGGTGCACGGGCGAACGGCATGCCGGAGTTGCACCGGTTGACGCCGCTTCTCGGCGTGTTGCAGGATCAGGGCTTCCACGTCGCGCTGGTGACGGACGGGCGCATGTCGGGCGCGTCGGGCAAGGTGCCCGCTGTCATCCATATATCGCCGGAAGCGTTGCTGCACGGGCCGATAGGCAAGGTGCGCACGGGTGACATGATTGTCATCGACGCAAACAAGGGCGTGCTGGACGTCGAACTGGACGAAAAGGAATGGGCTGCGCGCGAAGTCGAGCAGCCGAAACATCAAGCGGGTAACGAAGTCGGTTTCGGGCGCGAGCTGTTCGGTGTGTTTCGCAATGCAGCCATGCCGGCTGAGCTGGGCGCATCAGTATTCGGCCCGATGGTCGGCGAACAGCACAGAGCCTGAGAGACTCTCTATAAGGAGCAGCAAATGAAACAGGTAAGCGAAATCGTGCGCCTTGGGCCGGTGATCCCGGTCCTTGCCTTCGAATCGGCCGAGCAAGGCGAAAACGTCTCCCGCGCGCTGCACGCAGGCGGCGTCAAGGTGCTCGAGATCACGCTGCGCACGGCCGCAGGGCTCGAGGCGATCGAACGCGCCAGTCATCTGGCCGATGACATCGTAGTCGGTGTCGGCACCATCACAAAACCGGAACATTGCGCGCAGGCGAAGAAAGCGGGCGCGCAGTTCGGTGTATCGCCGGGGTTGACAAAGGACATTCACCAGGCGGCGCTCGATTGCGGCCTGCCGTTGCTGCCGGGCGTGATGACGCCGACCGACATCATCACGGCCATGGAACTCGGCTACGAGATCGTGAAGCTGTTTCCGGCGCAGCAGGCGGGCGGTGTGTCGATGCTGCAAGCCCTCAACGGCCCGTTCCCGACGCTCAGGTTCTGCCCGACCGGCGGCATCACTGCCGAAACCGCGCCGAGTTTCCTGGCGCTGCCGAATGTGGTGTGTGTCGGTGGATCGTGGCTGACGCCGAAAGCCGCGCTCGCTGCGCAGAACTGGGAAGAGGTCACGCGCCTCGCCAGGGCGGCAAGCACACTGGCGCCGCCGCAACGCTAAAAAGCAACGCTGCAAACAAGCCCCTGCGCTCATCCCGCCGGGGCTTTTTCACTTTTGGACACACATCGCGCGCGTGTTTCCCGGGCTGCAAGTAAAATCCTGGTGGTTCAATCTCGACTGCGCATGCCGCCCCCGGGCGCATCCGGTTCGCGGCATAAAAAACGTCACACACTTGGGAGGCGCTTAATGGAGCCAGTACAGGGCAGCATGTTGCTGGTGTACGCAGTGATTGCAATTGCGTTGCTGATCTTGATGATCACGCGGTACAAGGTTTACCCGTTCCTGGTCCTGATCATCGTTTCGTTGTTGCTGGGTCTGGCCGTCGGCATGCCGATGGACAAGATCGTCAAGGCGTTCGAGACTGGTAACGGCAACACGCTGGGACACATTGCCATCGTGGTCGGCCTCGGCACCATGCTTGGCAAGATGATGGCCGAATCCGGCGGCGCCGAGCGCATTGCGAATACGCTCATCAACTGGTTTGGCGAAAAACACATCCACTGGGCGATGATGGTCGTGGCGATCATCGTCGGCTTGCCGGTGTTCTTTGAAGTCGGCTTTGTGCTGCTGATTCCGATTGCCTTCAACGTCGCGAAACGCACCGGGAAGTCGCTGCTGCTGATCGGCATGCCGATGGTCGCCGGTCTTTCCGTGGTTCACGGCCTGATCCCGCCGCACCCGGCCGCGTTGCTCGCGGTGCAGGCGTATCACGCGGACATTGGCCGCACGATTGCTTATGGCCTGATCGTAGGTGTGCCGACTGCCGTGGTTGCGGGTCCGCTGTTTGCTCTGCTCGTTTCAAAATACATCAAGTTGCCGGAAAACAATCCGCTGGCGGCGCAATTCATCGATAACCGCAAGGAAGGCGAAGTGCGCGAGCTGCCCGGGTTCGGCATCACGCTGTTCACCATCTTGTTGCCGGTGATCCTGATGCTGATCGGCAGTTGGGCGGACCTGGTCACCACGCCGAAGAGCCTGCCGAACAACCTGCTGAAGTTCGTCGGTACGTCGGACGTGGCGTTGCTGGTTGCCGTGCTGTTCAGCTTCTGGAGTTTTGGTGCATCGCGTGGATTCAATCGCGAGCAGATCCAGAAGTTCTGCGGCGACTGTCTTGCGCCGATTGCCGGCATCACGCTGATCGTGGGCGCGGGCGGCGGCTTCGGCAATGTGCTGCGCGAAAGCGGGATTTCCACGGAACTGGTGCACCAGGCATCGGCTGCGCACTTGTCGCCGTTGCTGCTCGGCTGGTTTGTCGCGGCGCTGATTCGTCTTGCGACTGGTTCTGCAACTGTCGCCATGACGACCGCTTGCGGGATCGTCGCGCCGATCGCCGCGGCGGCCGGCGGCGCGGTAAGCCCGGAATTGCTCGTGCTCGCTACAGGTTGCGGATCGTTGATTTTCTCGCACGTGAACGACGGCGGTTTCTGGCTGGTGAAGGAGTATTTCGGCATGACGGTCGGGCAGACGTTCAAGACGTGGTCGCTCTGCGAGACGATCATTTCAGTGATGGGTTTGGGTCTGACCTTCGCTTTGGCGTCGGTCGTGTAAGGAGAATCAGATGATATTGATCGCGATGGGTGTGTCGGGCTGCGGCAAGACCACGATTGGTGAAATGCTGGCAGAGCGGCTGGGCTGCGGTTTCGCGGACGCCGACAGTTTTCATAGCCAGGCGAACAAGGACAAGATGCACAAGGGCATCCCCTTGACGGACGATGACCGGTGGCCGTGGCTGAAGGCGATCCGTGCATCGATAGAAGAAAAACAGGCGGCGGGTTCGACCGAAGTGTATGCATGCTCGGCGCTCAAGCGCGTGTACCGCGACATTCTTCGCAACGGCAATCAGGACGTGACTTTTGTTTACCTGAAGGGAACGCCGGAGTTGCTGAAAGAACGGATTAAAACGCGTAAAGGTCATTTCTTCGATCCGGCTTTATTGCAAAGCCAGCTTGATACGCTGGAACCGCCTGGAACAGACGAAGCCATTGAAGCGGATATTGCACTGACGCCCGAAGAGATTGTCAACAAAGTATTAAGTGAAGTTAAGGATCGCTAAGTTGGATCGGAGCGAACTTTAGCCCGTCGGGATAGAAATCAAAAAAATCTCAACAATCCCGGTTTGAATCGATAATTCGTTTCCACACCTCAGAAAAAGACCGTTTCAGCGCCGCGCTGGACCGGTCTTTTGCTTTTCTATACCGTAAAGCGCTCGCCGGCATTGCGTTTGACCGCCTTCATAGTCTGCCCGCTTGGCGCCCTCATCACCTCATCAATCCAGTACAGGACAGTGCGGGCGGGGCGTTGTCGTATCCAGGAAATGCTCCTTGTTGCATTCAAGGGCAGGTCCCGTGTGTGTGCGCGCGTGATCGTTACTCAAGATCGCGAATCACGTTGGGGGTCGTCCGGGTAACGGCTGCTCCCGTGCGTTTTTGGTCGGGCCGGCACGAATCGTTCGTCTTGCGAAAGGATTTCCGTCCCATCGATTTCTTAGTAAAACAGGGTTATAGAAATGGCGATTCAATCCACAGCACCGTCCCAGGCAATCATTACGTCAGTCGGGTCAGCACAGAGCGGTGGTACGGCAGATAATAATCATCCAGTCATTACGGGTAAGGCCGATGCCGGTACCAAAGTCAATGTCTATGACGGCGTCAAGCTGATCGGTACCGCGGATGTCGGCACGGACGGCACATGGTCCTTCACCGTGCCTGATTCGCTTACGGTTAAAGCAGGCAAGCACACCTTCACCGCAGTTTCCATGGACGGCGACGTGTGGGGTGCGACCTCCGCGCAGTTTGCAGTCACGCTTCCTGCCGGCGCACAAGTGCCGACCCCCCCGGTTGTCGATAGTTTCACCGACAACGTAGGTCCGGTTACAGGCCCGATCACGGCGGGCACCACCACTGATGATTCGAAGCCGGCCATGAGTGGCACGGGTACCGCGGGCGACATCATCAAGCTGTATGACGGCGACAAGGTCATTGGTTCGGCGACGGTCGACCCCAATGGCAAGTGGACAGTCCAGCCCAAGGACGCCCTGAGCGATGGCGCGCACGACGTCCACGTGACGGAGTCGAACGCAACCGGCGAAAGCGGTCCGATCTCGCCTATTCCGTTACGCAAACACCTTGAAGCTGTCGCTGACCGACGTGCTGAATCTGGGCGAAACCGACCTGTTCCAGAAGGACGGCAAGCAGCAGATGATGGTGAACGGCTCGAACGGCGACACGGTGGATCTGTCGAATTCCCACATTGCCGGTCTGGCCGAAGGCGAGTGGGAGCAGCATGGCACCACGCAAGTGGGCGGCGTGACGTACAACGTGTACGAGCACTCGAGCACGAACGTGGAACTGCTGGTTCAGCAGAACGTGAATGTGATGGTGCATTAAGTTGAAGATGTCCGCGCTCTGGCCACTTGGCAGAGCGTGGACTGATTGAACGCAATCACCGTAAAAAAGCCGTTCCAGGATTTTCTGGAACGGCTTTTTGTCTTGGTGAAGTAATTTGACCGGGAGCGACGCCGTTTTCAGGCGATCCGCTTGGCCAGCTCCACCGCTTTCCCCACGTACGACGCCGGCGTCATGTCCAGCAACAGCTTCTTCGCGTCATCAGGAATCGCGAGTCCATTGATAAACGTCTGCAAGCCTTCGCGCGTAATGCCCTTGCCGCGCGTCAGTTCCTTCAGTTGTTCGTATGGATTGGCTACGCCATAACGGCGCATCACCGTTTGCACCGGTTCCGCCAGCACTTCCCAGCAGTTATCCAGGTCCTCGTTCAGCCGCGCCGCGTTGACTTCGAGCTTGTCGAGTCCGCGTACCAGCGAATCGTACGAAAGCAGCGAATAGCCAAACGCCACACCGATGTTGCGCAACACAGTGGAATCCGTCAGGTCGCGCTGCCAGCGTGAGATGGGGAGTTTATCGGCGAGATGGCGCAGCATGGCGTTGGCGAGGCCCAGATTGCCCTCGGAATTTTCGAAGTCGATGGGATTGACCTTGTGCGGCATGGTCGATGACCCGATTTCTCCCGCCTTGAGCCGCTGCTTGAAATAGCCCACCGAGATGTAGCCCCAGACGTCGCGATCGAGGTCGAGCAGGATCGTATTGGCGCGCGAGATGGCATCGAACAGTTCGGCCATGTAATCGTGCGGTTCGATCTGGATGGTGTACGGATTGAACGTGAGTTGCAGCCGGTCCTCGATCACGCCTTCCGCGAATTCTTCCCAGTCGAAATCCGGATACGCCGACAGATGCGCGTTGAAGTTGCCGACCGCGCCGTTCATCTTGGCAAGCACCGGCACTTCTGCAATCCGCTCGATAGCGCTCTGCAACCGCGCTGCCACGTTCGCCATTTCCTTGCCGAGCGTGGTCGGGCTCGCGGGCTGGCCATGCGTGCGCGAGAGCATGGGTTGCGCGGCGTTGGCGTGAGCGAGCTTGATCAGCCGGTCGTGCACCGAGCGCAGTGCCGGCAGCAGGACGTGTTCGCGAGCGCCCGCGATCATCATGCCGTGCGACGTGTTGTTGATATCTTCCGATGTGCACGCAAAGTGGATGAATTCGCTTGCGCGCTCGAGTTCCGGCTGGCCCTTCACGGATTCCTTGAGCCAGTACTCGACGGCTTTCACGTCGTGGTTCGTGACCTTTTCGATGTCCTTGATGCGCGCGGCATCGTGCGCGGTAAAGCGCTCGGCGAGCTGCAGCAGGAAGTCTTCGGACTCGGAGGAGAACGCAGGCACTTCGTCGAATCCGGCTTGCGACAGCGCGATCAGCCAGTGAATCTCGACCTTCACGCGATGTTTCATGAACGCGTATTCGGACAGCCATTCCCGCAGCGCTTCGGTTTTGGCGGCATAACGGCCGTCGAGCGGCGACAGCGCGGTGAGCGCGAAGAGGGTATCGGGACGGGTATCGGACATGGTGGGGCCGCGGAGAATAAAGCGAAAGGGAAGGAGGGATTTTAACATTTGCGAACCACGCGCCGGATTCGTGCACGACACGGAATCCCGCACTGCCCCCATACCATTCGCTTTATGCTAGCATTGCAGTCAATGACAGCATGCGGAGTTTTGAATGGCAACACTGACAATTCGCAATCTCGATGACCAGATCAAGGCTCTTCTTCGGGTCGAAGCTGCTCGGCACGGCCGCTCCATGGAAGAAGAAGTGCGAGTGATTTTGCAGAGCGCATTGGCCGGAACCGCCAACGCGACCGGTTTCGGCAGCCGCGTTCACCAACGTTTTGCAGGCTTTGCGGACAAGGGCCTGACGTTGCCGGAACGATCGGGCCAGCCGCGGGCAGCTGAGTTTCCGGAATGATTGTGCTGGACACAAACGTCTTGTCGGAAATCATGCGCGCCAACCCCGACGAAAACGTGCTCACCTGGCTCGATTCTCAATACGCGCACGAGCTGCACATCACATCCATTACGGTCTCGGAATTGCTGTACGGCGTTGCGCGGCTCGCGCACGGCAAACGCAAAACCGCGCTGCGTGGCGCAATAGAATCGATGCTCGACGGTGAGCTGGCTGGCAGGGTGCTGGCCTTCGACGAAGCTGCCGCGCGCTGCTACGCAATCCTCGTAGCGGAACGCGAAGCACAAGGCCGACCGATCAGTTCCGCCGATGCGCAAATTGCCGCGATCTGTCATAGCCGCGATGCAGTACTTGCCACGCGAAACGGCAAGGAATTTGAGGCAACCGGAGTTCCAGTTATCGATCCCTGGACAGCGGCGTAGCGACCAGCACCTACTTGCCCCGCAGCGCCCGATCCAGCGCCTCGAGCTGCGCCACGGTTCCTACGTTCTCCCACTGTCCTTCATAAAGCTCGCCGGTTGCCCGCCCCGCCTTGACCGTCTCCTGGTAATACGGCGTCAATGCACGCCGTGTTCCTGGCGCGAGATCGCGAAACATGCGGGTATCGTACAAACCGATATTGCCGAACGTGAAGCGCGCCGGGCCGTCGAGCGAAAGCGTGCCGTTGGGCTCGAGCGCAAAGTCACCGAGCTTATGAAACGGGGGATTCGGCACCATCACCAGATGCATCGCCGGCTCGGATGCGAGCGCCATCGACGGGACACGCGTGCGCAAGCTCGCGTAGTCGAAATCGCAGAAAACATCCCCGCTCACCGCCAGGAATATCGCCGGCTCGCCTTGCGTTTCCAGCAGCGGCAAAGCCTTGGCAATCCCGCCGGCCGTCTCCAGCGCGTGCATTTCGTGCGAGTAACGGATCTCGACGCCCCAACGCGAACCGTTGCCGAGGTTCGACTGAAGCATGCGCCCGAGCCACGCGTGATTGATCACGATGACTTCAAACCCCGCCGCCGCGAGCCGTTCGATCTGCCAGACAATCAGCGCCTTGCCGCCGACCTTGAGCAACGGCTTGGGACACGAATCCGTCATTGGACGCATGCGCTCGCCGCGGCCTGCGGCAAAAATCATGGCCTTGGTCAACGTATTCACGGCGCTCAAAACGTATATCCCACATCCACGGCGCGGCCTTCGAGCGTATCGAGCAGGCGCGCAAACGGCCGCAACGGCCTGTAGCGCTCGGACACCTTGCGTGCATAGCCGATAAACCTCGGCAAATCAGCCAGATACTGCGGCTTGCCATCGCGATGATAAATCCGCGCGAACAGTCCCAGCACCTTGATATGGCGCTGCAATCCCATCCACTCGATCTGCCGGTAGAACTCGCCGAAATCGGCATCGATGGGCAAGCCGGCTTTGCGCGCGCCTTCCCAGTAGTAGACGAAGCAGTCCAGCTCGAACTCTTCTTCCCAGCTTATGAACGCATCGCGCAACAGCGAGGCAATGTCATAGCTGAGCGGCCCATACACCGCGTCCTGGAAGTCGAGTACGCCGGGATTGGGATCGGCCACCATCAGGTTGCGCGGCATGAAGTCGCGCAGCATGAAGACCTGCGGTTGCGCCAGCGCGCTTTGCACGAGCACGTTGAACGTGTCGTCGAGCACCTTGCGCTCGGCGGTTTCCAGCGTGTGGCCAAGATGCTTCGCGACGAACCACTCGGGCATCAGCTCCATTTCGCGGCGCAAGAACGCTTCGTCGAAAGCGGGCAAGACGCCTTCCCGCGATGTCACCTGGAACTTGATCAATGAATCTATAGCCGCGCGCATCAACGGCCGGGCGTTTTTTTCGTCGAGCACGGAGAGGTAGGTCGTGGTGCCCAGATCCGTGACGAGCATGAAGCCGGCATTAAAATCGGTTTCGAGGATGTGCGGAACATGCACGCCCGCGTCGCGCAGCAAGCCTGCCACCTGGACAAACTCGCGGCACTTTTCGGGCGGCGGGGCATCGACGGCAATCAGCGTGTTGCCGAACTCGCTTTGCGCGGCCAGCCGGAAATAGCGGCGGAAACTGGCGTCGGTGGAAGCAGGAGCAAGCGTGGCAAGATCCAGTGCGTATCGCTCGGCCACGGTTTGCAGCCAGTCGTGAAGCTGTGTAAGGCGAAAATCAGGGGTTTGGGGCGTCATAAATTCTAGGGGTGAAACGTCTTGCCATATAATACCCCACGACTTTTTTAAGCATTCCGTTTGCATCGCGTGTAACGTCCGGCGCCCCGGCCTGCAGCAAGCCTTAGCGGCTTTTTGCAGGTCAGGAGTTACCGCCCGAACCATCCATCGATCGATTCATTTTCGTTCGCAGCGAACCGTACTCCGGTGGCGCGAGTTCCGGTGGCTGTGCCCGGGTGCTCACGTCCCGGGCGTCGAGCGCCGAGCGTGACGCGATTGAACAGCACTCAAACATGCCGCCACGACAGCTTTCCAAACAAGTTTTATCGCGCGAGTCGCGTGATCAGCGGCCACGCAGGCGGCGGCTGTTCGCAGCGCTGATCGCGGTGCCTGGCCTCATGCCGGCGCTTGCCAACGCGCAGCTATCGGGCGCGGCAGCAGACACTCAGCCGCTCGGGGACCCGTGGAGCCTGCGTCTCGCTCCCCAGCTCGAAGAACGCCCGCTGCGGCAGGGCGATCAGCCTGCCACGTTCGTACTGGGCAACCGCACTTCAGGCACGGCTGACCAGGACATGGCGGCGAAGGGAGCCGCGGAGCTGCGCCGCAACACGTCGGTGATCAAGTCGGATGCGCTGCATTACGACCAGGACACCGACATGGCCGATGCTTACGGCAATGTCAGGATCTTCAACAACGGCAATACGTTCATTGGCCCGGAAGCGCACTTGAAGGTGGAGGCGAACGAGGGTTACATGACGAACCCGAAGTATCGCTTCAACTTGTCGAACGGCTCGGGCAGCGCTGCGCGAGCGGACCTGATCGACAACGAGCAGACCCGCGTGGACCACGGCACTTACACGGCGTGTTCGTGCGAGACGGACCCGGCGTGGTACATCAAGGGCACGTCGTTTGACTTCGATACCGGCGCGAACGAAGGCGTGGCCCATAACGGCGTGTTGTTCTTCCAGGGCGTGCCGGTGTTCGCGAGCCCGTGGATGTCGTTTCCGCTGACCGGCGAACGCCGCAGCGGGATCTTGCCGCCTACGGTATCGCTGAATTCGACGACCGGTTTTGAAGTCTCGCTGCCGTATTACTTCAACATCGCGCCAAACCGCGACCTGCTGGTAACGCCGCGCCTGATGACGCGGCGCGGGATTCAGTTGCAGTCGACCTTCCGGTATTTGTCGCCTACTTACTCGGGCACGATCACCGGCGAATTCCTGCCGAACGACATGCAGACGCATACCAACCGTTATGCGATCTACATTCAGCATCAGCAGAATTTCGGCGGCGGTTTCGCGGGTTACATCAACTACAACAAGGTCTCGGACAGCCAGTATCCGGAAGACCTGGGCAACGCCGCGAACCAGTTCCTGAACGGCACGCAAGTGCTGTATCAGCAGGAAGCCGGGTTGACCTACAACAACGGCCCGTGGTCCATCATCGCCCGCGAGCAGCGCTGGCAGACCCTGCCGCCGGCCGTGGCGCCGTATGCGCGCGAGCCGCAGTTGAACGTGCTGTACAACAAGTACAACGTAGGCGGTTTCGACTACGGCGCGGAGATGGATTACACGCGCTTCACTACCACCGTCGACGATGCAACGAAGGGCCAGCGCGCGGTCTTCAACCCGTACTTGAGCTACAGCGTCACGGGCCCGGGTTATTTCGTCACGCCGAAGGTCCAGTACCATCTGGCGTCGTATAACCTGAGCCAGCTTGGCAGCACGGCTTCCGGGACGCCCGTGGGCCAGCCGAAGAGCCTGACGGAATCCATCCCCACTGTCAGCTTCGACACGGGCCTGGTATTCGATCGCTCGGTCACGGTGTTCGGGCAGGACTACATCCAGACGCTGGAACCGCGGCTGTACTACGTGTACACGCCGTATCGGAACCAGGAGTTCGCGCCTGTCTTCGATACCGGCGAGGCCGACTTCAGCCTTGCCGAAATCTACACGCCGAACACTTACGCGGGTAATGACCGCATCGCGGATGCAAACCGTCTCACGGTCGGCCTGACTTCGCGTTTCATCAACCCGGCAACGGGCGACGAACGTGCGCGTTTTGTCATCGCGCAGCAGTATTATTTCCAGCCGCAGCGCGTGACGATTGCGGAAGGCCAGTCGCTGGATCAGGCGAAGCACTCGGACCTGATCGTGGGTGCGTCGTTCAAGCTGGGCGCGGGTTTTTCGCAGGAAACTGCGTTCCAATATAATGCCGACAACAACCAGCTCGTGCGCTCGAGCATTGGTTTCGGCTTCAGTCCCGAAGCGCGCAAGGTCATCAATATTGGCTACCGGTACACGCGGGCGAACGAAACCACGTTGTCCACCCAGCCGATCAACCAGATCCTGGTCTCGGCACAATGGCCGATCACGCGACACATTTATAGCGTCGGCCGGGTGAACTACGATCTGGCGAGCCATCGTCTCGTCGACGGGCTGCTGGGCTTCCAGTACGATGCCGACTGCTGGACGCTCGGCCTCGGCGTGCAGCGTTACGCAAACGGTGTCAATAGCACGGGCAGTAACAGCGCCGGTACCCGCGTGCTGGCTCAAATGACGTTCAAGGGCCTGTCGAACGTCGATAATGGTCTGACCGCGGCGGCGGCGGCGGTGTGTAGCCGTTGACGCCGGCACGGAACGCCGCGGTA
>NZ_JBSIPA010000934.1:0-755 GCF_053574605.1 Caballeronia sp. M23-90
TTGAACACGTGCGTGATGCCGGGGATGTCGATACCGCGAGCCGCGACATCGGTTGCCACCAGCACGCGCACCTTGCGTTCACGCAGCGCACGGATCGTGCGGTTACGCGCGCCTTGCGGCAGATCGCCGTGCAGTGCAGCCGATTCAAAACCAGCGTCCGACAGACGGATAGCCAGTTGGTCAGCGTCGTTCTTGGTTGCCGTGAAAACGATAGCCTGGTCGAGGCCTTCATCGCGCAGCAGATGGTCGAGCAGGCGATCCTTGTGATCGCGGTCATCGACGTAATGCACTGTCTGCGCAATGTTGTTCTGTGCTTCGAGCTTTTGAATGATCTCGATGCGTTCCGGGTTCTTCAACAGGCGGCCGGTCAGCGAGCTGATCTTGCCGTCGATGGTCGCCGAGAACAGCAGCGTCTGACGCGAAGCGGGCGTAGCGGCAACAATGGTCTCGATGTCGTCGATGAAACCCATGTCCAGCATGCGGTCGGCTTCGTCGAGCACGAGCATTTGCAGTTGCGACAGGTCAATACGGCCGCGTTCCAGGTGATCCAGCAGACGGCCCGGCGTTGCAACCAGGATTTCCGGGTTCTTCGCGAGCAGCATCAATTGCTGGCCATAGGCAACGCCACCCAGGATGCTGACGGTACGCAGCCGGCGCAGGTGCTTGCCGTACGTGGTTGCAGCAGCGGTAACCTGCATGGCGAGTTCGCGCGTGGGCGTCAGAACCAGCATGGTCGGACGAGCGACCGGCTGCTA
>NZ_JBSIPA010000935.1:0-747 GCF_053574605.1 Caballeronia sp. M23-90
TGGCTGATGGACGGCGGTGATGGTCGTGGGTTCGGCGGCCGCTGCAACGATGGTTTTTGCGCCAACCCTTTATACGGCGCTCGTGGAGCACCTCGGCTGGCTCGGCGCGCTAATGTCATTGACCGTGCTGACCGTGTTCAGCGTGATCGGCGATCTGTTCGAATCGCTGCTCAAGCGCCAGGCCGGTGTCAAGGATTCGAGCGGATTGCTCCCGGGGCACGGCGGCGTGCTCGACCGGATTGACGCTCTCCTGCCGGTATTGCCGATCGCGCTGTTGTTGCTCGGATCGTTCGGCGGCTAGTTGGCCAGAAAGAGTGGCCACGTGTGCCGGCGTGCAGGTAGCCAGATGCGATGTAGCCAAATGCGCCAAATCGAAGCTAAATCGGCGGCCGGGTTGATCCGGCCAGCCCGCTAAAGAAGGATTTATGCAAAAACGTCTGACTCTGCTCGGCTCAACGGGCTCGATCGGCGAGAGCACGCTCGATGTCGTGGCGCGGCATCCCGACCGGTTCAAGGTCTACGCACTGAGCGCGCATCGCAACGGCGACAAGCTCGTCGATCAATGCCTGCAGTTCCAGCCGGAAGTCGCGGTCGTGGGCGACGCCAGCACCGCCGAGAAGGTCGCCGCTGCGCTGCGCGAGCAAGGTTGCAAGACCGAGGTGAGCTACGGCCCGCAGGCGCTCGTGGATGTATCGGAGAGTTCGGGTTGCGACACCGTGGTCGCCGCGATCGTCGGCGCCGCAGGGA
>NZ_JBSIPA010000101.1:0-17117 GCF_053574605.1 Caballeronia sp. M23-90
TGCCCGTCGCCTGCTGCGAAGGCCGCTGAACATGGCACGCATCTCGTGCGCTGCTTCCACCCGGGCCGTCATGCCGACGTGCCCACGGAGACAACAGCATGAGCCTCATCGAGCTGCGCGGTGTCAGCCAGCGCTTTGGCGAACGCGACGACAACGCTGCAGCGCGCTGGCTGCGTGAACGCAAACTCCTCGCGCCGCATGCAATCACGCGTGCAGTCGATCACGTCGATCTCGCAATACAGCCCGGCGAAGTAGTCGGTCTTGTCGGCGAATCGGGCTGCGGAAAATCGACGCTCGGCCGGATCGTCTCGGGCCTCATCGCGCCGACGGAAGGCGATGTGATGGTCGACGGCCACGACCGCGAATCCATGTCACCCGACGCATTGCGTGCCGCCAGGCTTGCGATCCAGATGATTTTCCAGGACCCGTATTCGAGCCTGAATCCGAGGCGGCGGGTGCGCGATATCGTCGGTGAAGCACCGCTGATTCACGGCATGGTCCAACGCGCCGATCTCGACGCATACGTGGCTGCGCAACTGAAAAGCGCGGGGCTCGATCCGTCACTGGCAGACAGATACCCGCATGAATTCAGCGGCGGTCAGCGGCAGCGCATTGGTATCGCGCGGGCGCTTGCAGTCAATCCGTCGATGCTCGTCTGCGACGAAGCCGTAGCCGCGCTGGATGTATCCATACAAGCGCAGATCCTGAATCTCTTCATGGACCTGCGCGAGCAGTTGAACCTCACGTATCTGTTCATCAGCCACGATCTTGGTGTGGTCGAGCAACTATCCGATCGCGTGGTGATCATGTATCTCGGTCGCGTGGTGGAAAGCGCGCCTGTTGAAGAGATATTCCGGCGTCCGAACCATCCGTACACGCAAACCTTGCTTGCGGAAATTCCTCGTATCGATGCGCGAAAGAAGCACTTCACCGCCATTCGCGGCGAAATGCCGAGTCCGCTCGCGCCGCCATCCGGTTGCCATTTCCATCCGCGATGTCCGCACGCAATGCCGCGCTGCAAGACCGAAGTCCCGACCTTGCGCGGCATTGCCATCGAACACGTCAGCGCCTGTCACCTGAACGACGCTCAATGATTCTTCAATCCAGAACATACTTCAAGAAAAGGAATTGCATCGTGAATCGCCTGATCCTTTCCACGCTGAGCGTAACCCTCGCCGGCGCGGCGTTGTTCAGTTCGGCCACATCCGCGCAGACGCTCAATATTGCGTTCGCCGATCCGTTGTCATCGCTCGATCCGCAGTTGAACAACTACGCGGGCGACCGTTCCGTTGATCTGCACTTCTGGGACTTGCTGGTCGAAAACCACGACAACGTGCTCGCACCCGGACTCGCCACGAGCTGGAAAGCGACGGGTAACGATACCTGGGAATTCAAGCTGCGCCATGATGTGAAGTGGCAGGACGGTACGCCGTTCACCGCTGATGACGTCATCTACTCCTACCAGCGCGCGCGCAATGTGCCGGGCACCATTGCGACCTTTGCGGGTTATCTGCGCACCGTCGCGTCAGTGACCGCGCCCGATCCGTACACGCTCGTCATCAAGACGAGCACGCCGACGCCCGACCTGCCGCTGAACCTGACATCCGTGCATATCGTCAGCAAGCATGTGGGCGAGAAGTCATCGAGTGAAGACTACAACGCCGGCCGCGCGATGGTCGGATCGGGACCCTACAAGTTCGTCTCATACACGCCCGGGGACCGCGTAGTGATGAAACGCAACGACGCATACTGGGGCGCGAAGCCGCTCTGGGACACGGTGAACTATCGCTACGTCAGCAACGCGGCGGCCCGGACGGCGGCGCTGTTGTCGGGAGATGTCGACATGATCGACAAAGTCTCCGTCTCTGATTTGCCGCGCCTGAAGCAATCGCCGAAGGTTTCCGTCTACGCGTATCCGGGCCTGCGCGTCCTGCTACTTCAACCGAGTTTCCGCGAAGGACCGAGCCCCTATATCACCGATAACGCCGGCAAGCCCCTGCCGAAAAACCCGCTCCTCGATGTACGCGTGCGCCGCGCGTTGTCCCTTGCGATCAATCGTCCCGCGATCACCGACCGCATCCTGCAAGGTGCGGCGACGGTCGCGAACCAGTGGATGCCGGCGAAGACCTTTGGTTATAACCCTGATGTCAAGGACATCCCGAACGATCCGCCCCAGGCGAAGAAACTGCTTGCCGAAGCGGGTTTCCCCGATGGTTTCCAGTTGACGCTCAGCGTGCCGAACGACCGTTATCCGCAAGCACCTGAAACGGCGCAGGCCGTCGCGCAATTCTGGACGCGCATTGGCGTGAAGACGAAGGTCGAGGTCATGCCATGGGCGGTTTACGCAAGCCGGGCGAATAAAAACGAGTTCGCGATGAGCATGATCGCGTGGGGTAACGGCACGGGCGAAGCGAGCTACGCGCTCGTCAACATCCTCGGCACCGTCGATGCAAAGAAGGGCATTGGTTCATCGAACTGGGGCCGCTATAGCAGTCCCGCCGTCGATCACGCGCTCGATGCCGCGACCGCCGAGTTCGACGCCGCCAAGCGCGAAGCGATCCTGCGCGGATCGGTGAAGGTGGTGAGTGACGACGTGGGCATCATTCCGCTTTTCCATTATCAAAACATCTGGGCCGCGAAGAAGGGGCTGAAGGTGACCCCGGCCGTCAGCGACCGGACGACCGCGATGATGGTCACGCGCATCGGCAATTGAGGCCGGCATGACATACATCACGATCACTCCGGCCGATGACCTGATCGACGTACCGCGCCGCATCCTGGTTGGCGGTTCGCAAGCGGACACGTTGACCGAGTTGCGCACGCACACTGCGCGCGGCGATGGCGTGATCTGGACGAGCCGCGCGGTATATCGCGCGGACGCGGATGGCGTTATCGACCTTTCGCGCGATGCACCTGTTGAAGGCGATTACAGCGATGTATCGCCGATGGGACTGATCTGGTCGCAAACGCCTGTTGAAACCGGCAAGCGCGAGGTGTTCCCGGCGGATGCAGGCGACGCGCTGACCACGCGCGTCGAAGTTTTCGACGCCGATGGAAAGTGCCTGGACGAAGCCGTGTTGACACAACGCCTGATGGCACCGGGCGTTCAACGACGCGAGATGCGCGAGGACGGTTGCGTTGGGACTCTGTTCGTTCCAGCAACGCCGGGACCGCATCCGGTCGTGCTCGTGCTGAATGGCTCGGGCGGCGGCGTCAATGAGCCGCGCGGTGCGCTGTATGCATCGCGTGGATATGCCGCCCTTGCGCTTGGCTACTTCAAGACGCCGGGACTGTCCGATTACATCTCGAACACGCCGCTCGAATATTTCCGCCGCGCGCTCGACTGGATCAGCCGCGAGTTGCAGCCCGCGCATGGCTTCATTGCAGTCAGCGGACAATCGCGCGGCGGCGAACTTGCGTTGTTGCTCGGTGCGACTTATCCAGACCGGATCAAGGCGGTGATCGGTTATGTGCCTGGCGCAGTGGTCCACAGCGCGCAAAACGCCGCGGATCCCGCAACGGGCCGCGAAGGCCCGGCGTGGTTGATCGATGGCAAGCCGCTGCCGCATCTATGGGAAAACAATCGCACGGCAAGCTGGAAGCCTTTCGATGACGGACCGCCGCCGCACCGCCATGAACGCGCCATTCGCACCGCCTTGCGCGATCAGGAGGCGGTGGAACGCGCGCGGATTCGCGTGGAACAGATCGATGGACCCGTGCTTCTGCTTTCCGCCGCTGACGACGGATCATGGCCATCGTCCGACTATTCGCGCATGGTCGTCGACACGCTGGAGCAGCAGAAGCATGCGTACCCGGTCAACCATCTCGACTTCGATGAAGCCGGCCACGCCATCGTGTTCCCTTACGTACCGACCACCCAACTCGTGTATGCGCATCCCGTGTCGGGACGCATCAGCACGGGCGGTGGCCGGCCCGCAGCAAACGCGCACGCCGATGAAGCATCGTGGCGCGCGGTCCTGAATTTCCTCAACGCTGCTACAAGCACTCTCTCAAAGGACCAAGCATGACAGATACGGATATTGTCGACCGGATTGCGGGTCTCACGCCGGGCACGCCGACCCATGCCATAAGGCACAAACGCGAGAAAGTTGCCGATGCCACCCAGCGCAGCTACGAAGCGCTGTTCGATCCGGCGCTGCCGGATCTACTGCTGAGTGATCGCTTGTTCGTGGCGTTGTACGCGTGCACGTTATCGAATGCTTCGGCACTGGGCGCGCATTACGCGGAACGGCTTGCATCGATCGATGCGGACCGCGCCTTGATCAACCAGATCGCGCAGGGTTCCATCGTCACACAAGAACCGCGGCTGCATGCAATGCTGGTCTTCACGCGCACGCTGATCGAATCGCCCATCGAGGGCGACAAGGCCGCGCTCGAACGCCTTCCCGCTGCGGGCATCCCGACGCCGGCCGTGGTCGCGCTCGCGCAACTGATCGCGTTCCTCTCCTATCAAATTCGCCTGACTGCCGGATTGCGCGCGCTGCAGGCGCTGAATGCCACGGAGGCCGCATGACCCGTCTGATCGAAGCACATGGCTTTACCAATCGCGTGCTCGGATGGGACGCGTGGCTGGACGTCGTGCAACTCGCCGATGCATCGGCCGAACAAATTGCCGTGCTCGAAGAAAGCCATCCGAAGGCGAAGGAGTCCGACTACTACCTGTTCCTCGTGCATCAGCCTGAGATTTTGCGGCAGCGTTCGGCCGCGTTCAACGCGATCATGTACGCGCCCGGCGGATTGCCGCGCGCTGAACGCGAACTGGCGTCGACGGTGGTATCGCGCATCAATGGCTGCGTGTATTGCGCTTCGGTGCATGCGCAGCGGTTCGAGCAATTGGCCAAACGCGATGATGTGATCGAGCAGGTGTTCAACGATCCTGTCACCGCAGGGACCACGCCGCGCGAGAAGGCGATCGTGCTGGCATCGATCGATTTGACGCTCAGGCCGGGCGAGGTCGAGCCGGCTCAGTTGAAGGCGCTGCGCGACGTTGGCCTGAACGACGATGAGATCTTCGACCTGATTCATTCCATCGCCATTTTTGCATGGGCGAACCGGTTGATGTTGAATCTGGGGGAACCGGTGGGATAAGGCGGAATGGGGTCTGGGCGGGCGCATTAAGGGCAGAGCTATCACGCGCAACGAAAAAAACAAAGGCCACGCGTGTGCGTGGCCTTTGCATGCGTGCCTACGGTCGTCTGTTCATGCTTATATTCAAGCGTCCGCGAGCGAAGCCATATCGATCACGAATCTATACTTCACGTCGTTCTTCAACAAGCGCTCATACGCTTCGTTGACGCTCTGGATCTGCACGACTTCCACGTCGCTGACAATGCCGTGCTCGGCGCAGAAATCCATCATCTCCTGCGTCTCAGCCAAGCCTCCAATTGCCGAGCCCGCCACCGACTTGCGCCCGATAATGACACTCACGCCCGCAAGCGGCTCCGTGTCGGTCAATACGCCGACCAACGCCATGGTCCGGTCGCGCTTGAGCAGCGCCATGTAGGGGTTGAGGTCGTGCCCAACCGGAATGGTGTCGAGCAGGAAATCGAAGCTGCCGGCATGCGCAGCCAACTGGGCGGCATCGGTCGAGATCAGCACTTCGTCAGCGCCAAGACGCGCCGCGTCCTGACCTTTACCCGGTGAAGTCGTAATCATGACCACGTGCGCACCGAGCGCCTTCGCAAACTTGACGCCCATATGTCCGAGTCCGCCAAGTCCGATCACGCCAACTTTCTGACCCGGCCCCACCTTCCAGTGACGCAGCGGCGAATAAGTCGTGATCCCCGCGCACAATAACGGCGCGACCGCTTTCAAGTCGAGGTTCGCAGCCACCTTCACCACGAAACGCTCTTCCACCACGATCTGATCGGAATAACCGCCGAAGGTCAGTTGTTCGCTGCCGCGTTCCTTCCCGTTATAAGTCGGTGTGGGGCCTTCCTCGCAATACTGTTCGAGGTTCTCGCGGCACGCCGAACATTGCCGGCATGAATCGACTAGGCACCCCACCCCCGCGTAATCGCCGACCTTGAACTTCTGGACATCGCTGCCGACCTCGACCACGCGTCCCACGATTTCGTGTCCCGGCACCATCGGATATAACGAGTTGCTCCAGTCGTTGCGCGCCTGATGCAGGTCCGAATGACAAATACCGGCATACAGGATTTCTATGCGAACGTCGTTCGGCCCCGTATCGCGGCGCGTAAAACTGAAAGGAACGAGCGGCGTGGTGGCGCTATGAACGGCATATCCTCGGGCTTGAAACATGGTGTCCTTATGTGGCTTTGTTGAACGTACATGCACAATAGGCACTCAGCTTGTGGTGCGCAAGCTTGAGTTTCCGCATGAATCATTGAATAATCCTGCACAATGCTTACCGATAACCTCTCGCACTTGTCCGCGTTCGCTGCCGTCGCGCGCCACGGCAGCTTCCGCAAGGCCGGCGCCGAACTGGGGCTGTCCACGTCGGCGATCAGCTACGCCATTCGCGGACTGGAAGAAAGACTGGGCGTGAACCTGATCAACCGCACCACGCGCAGCGTCGCGCTGACCGACGCCGGTCAGCGTCTGCTGGAACGTCTTCAACCGGTGCTGCACGATCTCGGCGACGCCTTGGAGGAGATGAACAACTTCCGCGCGACGCCGACCGGCACGCTGCGCCTCAACATGTCGCACGTGGCGGCGCGGCTGGTGGTCGCGCCGCTCATGGCGCGCTTTCTGACGGCTTATCCGGACATTGCCCTGGAGATTGTTGAAGATGACAGCCTCGCCGATATCGTCGGCCTCGGTTTCGACGCCGGCATCCGTTTTCAGGAGTCCATCCCCGAAGACATGGTCGCGGTCCCGATCGGCCCGGCGCAGCGCGGTCTTGCGATTGCAACGCCGGATTACCTGGAAGGACGCCCGCCGCTGCATCATCCGAACGATCTGCTCGGCCACAATTGCATCCGTCACCGGTTTCCAAGCGGCAGGCTTTATAAGTGGGAATTCGAAAAGGACGGCACGCGGCTGGAGATCGATGTCAAAGGCCGCGTGACGGTAAGCACGCTCGAGCGGACATTGCAGGCCGCGCTGGATGGCATCGGCATCGGGTTCTCCATGGAAGCGATCGTTGGCGATCTCATCGATCAAGGCCGTCTGGTTGCCGTGCTGGAGGACTGGTGCCCGTATTACCCGGGCTTCATGTTGTATTACCCGCGCCAGCGAAGGACGTCGCCGGCGCTGCGTGCTTTCATCGATATGGCGAGGGAAACCACTTCCAGTTGATCATCCCGCCGCAGCTTGCACAAGCTCGCGCAAGACCGTTTCCAGCTTCACTTCGCCTTTGATCGGGGCGCCTTCGAACTCGATCCAGCCTTCGTTGAAGCCATCGAGCATCTGGATGCGCGGCATCGGATCGTTCATGCCCTGCGACCTGAAAAGCGCGCCCCATGTTTCGCGCAGCACGGCTTCAGCACGGACATCGCGTCCGAAGATTTTTGCAAATGCTGCGGCAATGTCGTTCGGACTCACGCGATGCGGCCCTTCCAGCTCCACGACCCGCGTTCCCGTCCAGTCCTGTTGCAGCAGCTCCGCGGCCACGCGTCCCACGTCCGCTGTGGCAATCATTGCCACGGGTTTATCGAGCGGCTGCAAGAAGCTTCGCACGATGCCTTCATCGCGCGCAGACGCTACGTCCCACGCCGAGTTTTCCATGAACCAGCCGGGCCTGAGGAACGTCACAGGCATGGAAAGCTGGCTCAACGCGTGTTCCATCAACGAGCGCTGCGTGAGCAGATTCGACTGGCTCGCCTGCGCGCCGATAGTCGAAAGACACACCACCTTGCGCGGTCTCGCGGCTTCCAGCGCAGCCTTGACGGCATCGATCACGACACGCGCCTCGGGAAAGCCCGGCGACGGATCGAAGTTCGACGGCGGCAGAATGAATACGCCGTCCGCGCCTCTGAACGCCGCCGTCAACGCGGCCACGTCTTCCATGTCGGCGAGCGCGCTTTCGCATCCTTGCGATGCCCAGTGCTGCGCTTTGCCCGGGTCGCGCACGATTGCGCGAACCGGAAGACCCTTCGATAACAACGTCCGAGCAAGCGCGCCTCCGACCTTGCCGCTGATGCCAGTAATTGCGTACATGGTGAACTCCCTTTTGAATAGTCTGCGATTGAGTGCATCATAAGGGTGCGCGATCATTGAGGGAATCGCCCTCGTGTCACTTCATTAGTGACCTTTCAGCACGAATTAAAAACCGGATAAATCATGAGCTTCGATGGACGTACGCTTGCCAATATCAGCGTCCTTGCCGCAATTGTCGAAGGCGGAAGTTTTGCGCGCGCGGCAGACGCGCTGGGTTTATCGCCGTCCGGTGTCAGCCGCGCGGTCGGGCGACTGGAGACGAGCATAGGCGTGCGCTTGCTTGACCGGACCACACGTTCGGTGATGCTGACGGACGAAGGCCGCCGGCTTTACGAAGAGATAGGACCGCTGCTTGCGGGCATTGGCGACGCCGTCACCATGACCGCTGGCGCGTCCGCCGCCGTGCAGGGGCGCTTGCGTGTGAACGTGGATGCGTATTTTTCGCGACGCATGCTTGCGGTGCATCTCGCCGGATTCCTTGAGCGCTATCCCGAACTGTCGCTTGAACTGGTTACACGTGACCAGCTCGGCGACCTGGTTGCCGACGGATTCGATATTGCCGTTCGCTTCGGACAACCGCCATCGTCGTCACTGGTTGCCCGCAAGTTGCTGGAGACACGCACCGTGACCGTTGCTGCGCCGTCATACATCAGGAAGCATGGCCGGCCGGAAACGCCCGCTGACTTGATCGATCACGCGTGCATCCAGATGCGCAATTCGCTGACGGGCGAACCGATGGAATGGGAATACAAATCGGGCCGGAAGACTGTTCCGGCGAAGACATCGGGACGTCTGCTTTTGAACGACGCCGGCACGCTGCTCGGCGCATGCCTCGCGGGCGCGGGCATCGCGCGACTGAAGGCGAGTGGCGTGCAGGATCTCATCGATAAAGGCCGGCTCGTGCAATTGCTGCCCGAATGGACCGGCGAGGCGTTTGCGCTTTACGCGCTGTATCCGTCACGGCATTTACCGGCGGCGAAGGTGCGTGCGTTTATCGACTTTGTGATCGAAATTCTTGCTGCGGATTCCTGACGCCGGTTCGCTTCAGCGTTTCCCCGTAGAATCCCGCAATACAAGAACGGCATCAACCTCGGATCTCGCATTGTGATCACCACGCTCGCACAACTACGCGCCGGACTACCGGCAGGCACGCGGCAATTGAAAATGTCGTGTGGCCTGACCGAGTTTCCGCGCGAAATCTTCAACCTCGCCGATACACTCGAATCACTCGACTTGTCCGGTAATGCGTTGTCGTCGCTTCCGGACGATCTTCCGCGGCTTGCCAAGCTGCGCATCATCTTCTGCTCGAACAACCGGTTCACCGAGTTGCCCGAAGTACTCGGCAAGTGTCAGCAGTTGAGCATGATCGGGTTCAAGGCGAACCAAATCGCCAGGGTGGCGGGTACATCGTTGCCGGCAACTCTTCGCTGGCTGATCCTCACCGACAACCACGTTGAAATGCTGCCGCCCGAGATAGGAAACTGCACGAAGCTTCAGAAGCTGATGCTGGCGGGTAATCGCTTGCGGACGCTGCCGTCCGCGCTTGCTGCTTGTTCGCGCCTCGAACTGCTGCGGCTCGCCGCGAATCAGCTGGATGAACTGCCTGCGTGGCTCACGTCCATGCCGCGCTTGTCGTGGCTCGCTTATGCGGGCAACCCGCTAAGCGAAACGCTGGAAGCGGACGCACTGATTCACACGCCGATCAACCCTGTCGAATGGAGCGACCTGACGCTTGAACATGTCCTGGGGGAAGGCGCTTCCGGCGTGATCTATCGTGCATCGTATTCCACGAACGATGGTGCTGCTCAACCGGTTGCAGTCAAATTGTTCAAGGGCGCTGTAACCAGCGATGGATTGCCTCATTGCGAAATGGCGGCATGCATCAATGCGGGTGAGCATGGGAATCTGATTTCGGTACTTGGGAAGGTACGCGCGCATCCGCAAGGCTCCGATGCGCTCGTGCTGACGCTGATCAATCCCGAGTTCCGTAGTCTCGCGGGTCCGCCAAGCCTTGATTCCTGCACTCGCGATGTGTACGCCGACGATGTCCGCTTCACGCGATGGGCCGCGTTGAACATGGCCTACGGCATTGCATCGGCTGCATGTCATTTGCATGCGAAAGGGATCATGCACGGTGACCTTTACGCACACAACATCCTGCATTGCGGTGAGAGTCCCGCCCTGCTGGGCGACTTTGGCGCTGCTTCGTTTTATTCCCCGCAAGGCCCGCACGCTCAATCGCTGCAGCGCCTGGAAGTGAGGGCTTATGGATGCCTGCTGGAAGAACTGATCGATCGATGCGACGCTGTCGACCCTTCGCTGATCGAATTGAAAAACAGATGTCTGAGCGAAAAGACCGACGACCGGCCGCTATTCGGCGAGATCGTCTCGACGTTATCAACGCTCATGAAAACTTAAGAGCGCCCGTCGAAAAGCCGGACGCTCTCTTTTTAATCAGGGACCAACTGGCTCCTGAGCCTGCTTGAGTTCTTCACGTGCCTGATCCAGCTTGCGCTGTCGCGAAGCGATCTTCTTTGATCCGTCGCCTTTGTCCTGCGCCTTTTTCAGTTCGGCTTCCCGTGAATTGACTTTGGCCTGTGCGTTCGTTATCCGGCTTTGACGCCGCTTTTCCAGTGATGCATCAGAACAGTTTTGTTTGGCCTGATCCAGCGCCGTCTGCAAACCTTTTAGTTGCGCAGTATTGTTGTGCGCCTGCGCGTATTCGATCTGCTGGTTGATCCTGTCCTGCTTCTGCTGACAGGTCTCGCTATTTGCATCCGCAAAGGCGCTTGTGGCGAGCACGCTTAAAGTGGCAGCTACAAGAAAACGTCTCATTTTTTCTCCAGGGCGAAATGGTGGATGAGCGAGAAATAAACGTTAACCGCGAGCCCGTGCTTTCTGGTTCGACGTGTAGATGTTGTCGCGCACGGGCGCAGCGCCACTTTCGAGCACGCCAATCCATTCGTCGGTTGACAGCAATGCGGCAAAGCGCGATTGCATCACGACCGTGAACACGCGATGGATCTCTTCGGCGCTTGCATAGCCCGCCCGATTTTCATAAGGCACGGAACCGGTGGCATCGACGAGAAACTCGACCGACATACCCGCGTGTACCGCGTGCTTCACCGTGGAGTCATCGCAGTTTTGCGTCATATAGCCAGCGATTACGAGCGTATCGATTTCGTGCGTCTTCAACCAGTCGCCCAGACTCGTTCCGGCGAACGCGCTCGGCAACGCTTTCTCGATCACCTGCGCGTGCGGCCGGGAACTCACCACGTCGTGCAGTGCAGCTCCGGCCGATCCACGCGCGAACAAAGGCGACGTTTCAGGCGCGATGTTCTGGATCAGGACCACGGGCACGTGATGGCGGTTAGCAGCGTCGATTGCACGGCCTATGTTTGCGAGCGATACATTGACGTCCGGGTATTCGATCAGCAGATTGCCGGAGACGTATTCGTTTTGAACATCTATGACGATCAACGCGCGACGGGGTGAGGACGGCATGGCGAAGCTCCTGTGATGTGATGACGCTGCTCCGGACTATACAACGTCAACGCCGCCCGCAAGATCAGCCTTCAACGCATCGATGAACACGCGCACCTTCGGCACCGGTTGCCGCGCCGATGGAAACACCGCATGAATCCCCGCGGGTGCCCCTGACCACTCCGGCAGCAAACGCACCAGCCGTCCCTCGGCAACATCGTCGCCAATCGAGAAGTCCGTGAGAAACGCAACGCCCCCGCCCGCGAGCGTCGCTGCACGGCACGTTGGCGATGTATCGGCGAAGAAGCCCGCGCTGAAGCGGACAGTACGCCGGGCGCCTCGCCTGCTTTCAATCGATACCACCAATGGTTTTACCAACGCGGACATGGCCACGAACGGCAGCTTCGCCAGCGCTTCCGGTTTAGTCGGCTTCCCCCATGTACTGATGAACTCGGGACTCGCGACCAGCCACTTCACGAAACCGCCGATTTTCACCGCGCGATAACTCGAGTCCGCTAACCTTCCGAGGCGAATGGCGACATCGACGCTTTCTGCAACCAGATCCACCATCCTGTCCGCAGACACCAGCTCGACCTTCAACTCCGGATGCGTCCGGCGCAAGCCAACGAGCATGGGCGCGATAACGTTCGTCCCGTAGTCGATCGGCGTTGCCACGCGCAGCGTGCCGCGCAATTCGCCGGAGCCTTGCGCGAGCGCCGAAATCGCGTCTTCCGCTGTGCTCAGGATCTGCCGGCTCGCTGCGTAAAACGCCTGGCCGGCCTCCGTGACGCTCACGCGTCGCGTGGTTCGCACGAGCAGGCTGGCGCCCACTTCCGCCTCGAGCCGCTGCATGTGCGTGCTGACCATGGTTTTCGCAATTCCAAGGCGGTCGGCCGCGGCGGTCAGCGAGCCAGCTTCGACCACCGCCGCGAACACCACCAGCCGATTGAGGTTCACACCGCTCAGGTCGGTCATTCGATTGTCCACTATAAAAGGATTGTGTTACCACGATTATCCGTCTTCTCGCATCGCGCGTGGCGGCCTATTCTACGAACACTCACTCATCAATCAATTCGCCAGGATCCGACCATGCCTTCTGCCATCAAAACCAAACCAGATCAGCCGATCCGCTTGCACACGACGTTGTTGTCCGGACACGGGCATCGCGTGAAGCTTTTCCTCACCTTGCTCGACCTGCCGTTCACGACGATCGAACTGAACATGAAAGCGGGTGACAACCGCAAGCCCGCCCATCTGGCGCTCAATCCGTTCGGCGAAGTGCCGGTGATCGAGGACGGCGACATTGTTCTGACAGATTCGAATGCGATCCTCGTCTATCTCGCGCAAAAGTACGGCGATGCATCGTGGCTGCCTGAAGATCCCGTCGGTGCCGCAGCCGTTCAGCGCTGGTTGTCGCTCGCTGCGGGCAAGATCGCGTATGGACCCTGTGCCGCGCGTCTCGTCACCGTGTTCGGCGCACCGCGCGATCACGCGGGGGCGATGCGCATTGCAGAAGATCTCTTCGCGATCATCGAGCCCGAGTTTGGTGACAAGCCGTTCGCCGTGGGGCAAACACCGACCATCGCGGATATTGCGGCTTACTCGTACATCGCTCATGCGCCCGAAGGCGGCATTTCGCTCGATCCATATCCCAATCTGCGCGCGTGGTTGAAGCGCGTCGAAGCGCTGCCGCGCTTCCTGCGTATGCCTGCCTCGAAGGCCGGCTTGCTTGCCGAGTCCGACTGATTGCTCCGTACCATCCACCAACTGGTGAACGCCCATGTCCGATACCCTTGTCGCCGCTCCGCCTGCAGGCTGGAGCGCTGTTGAATCGCCCTTTCACGCCGGCGAACTGGCGGCACAGGAACTAGCGGGGGTACGTGAGCGCATGGACGTCAATGCGCGTCGTGGAATTCGTGACTACATGCCCGAGCAGCATCGGCGATTCTTTGCAGAGCAGCCATTCATGGTGCTGGGCGGCATCGATGCTGCGGGACAACCGTGGGCAACATTGCGTATCGGTGAACCGGGCTTTGTGTCCACGCCCGATGAACGCACGTTGCGGATCGCGGGCCACAGCCTGAAAGGCGACCCTCTCGCAAGCGCGTGGAAAGCGGGCGCATTGCTGGGTGGCCTCGGCATTCAGCCCGCCACGCGCAGGCGTAATCGCGTGAATGGCGTGGTCACGTCCGTCGACGAAAATGCGATCACCGTGGCCGTCAGTCAGAGCTATGGCAACTGTGCAAAATACATTCAAAGCCGCACGCCGACGCCCATTGATTTCGGCAAGCAGGCGCGTGACGACGAGGCGCCTGTCATCACGGATCATCTGAGCGACGCCGATCGCGAACTGATTGCCAACGCGGACACGTTTTTTATCGCGAGCGCGAATACATCGGACGATGCGGGTATCGGCCGTGGCGCGGACGTGTCGCATCGGGGCGGCAAGCCGGGGTTCATTCGTATCGACAGCAAGCACGCGCTCACCACCCCCGACTTCAGCGGCAACCTGTTCTTCAACACCATCGGTAATCTGATGCGTGATCCGCGCGCGGGTTTGCTCGTGATCGACTTCGTCAGCGGCGACCTGCTGTATCTGGCCGTGGATGCAGAAGTGATCTGGGAAGGTAAGGATCTCGAATCATTCGAGGGCGCGGAGCGCCTCATCCGCTGGCGGGTGCGTGAAGTGCGGCGCACGCGCAGCGCTTTGCCGTTGCGTTGGTCGGGCGTGCAATACGCGCCGCAACTGGCGAAGACAGGGAGCTGGACGAAAGCACCGAGCGCGTGGCGCACGCTGAACGTCGCCGAGGTTCGCGACGAAGCGCCCGGCATCAAGTCGTTTTATTTCGAGCCCACCGATGACGAGCCGCTCGCGTCTTTTGCGCCTGGCCAGTTTCTGCCGATCCGGCTGAACATTCCCGGGCTCGCGGCGCCGCTGATCCGAACCTATACGCTTTCCGATGCGCATGACGGCAAGCGTTATAGGATCACGGTGAAGCGTGAAGGTGTGGCATCGACGTGGTTGCACGAGCATGTCGATGCGGGCAGCGTGATGGAAACGAAGACGCCGGGTGGCGCGTTCGTGCTCGATCGAACGAGCTCGCGTCCGATCGTGTTTGTATCGGCGGGAATTGGCATCACACCGATGATCGCGATGCTCAACAGCGTGCTTTCGAACAACGACCGTACCCAGCCCGAGCATGTGTATTTCATCCACGGCGCGCGCCGGGCAATCGATCGCCCCTTCGCTGACGAACTTGATGCCGCAGCGCAGGCGTTTCCGCAGCTCTCGATTCATCTTCGCGATGCGCAGCGCGTGGATATCGACTATCTCAGGAGTGTGCTGCCATTCGGCGACTACGACTTCTACCTCTGCGGTCCGGCTGCTTTCATGCAAGACCTGTACACCGGCTTGCGCGCGCTGAACGTGGCCGACGACCGGATCCGTTTCGAAGCGTTCGGACCCGCGAGCGTCAAGCGAACTGAAAGGTCCGCAGCAGTTGCACCTATTGTCCCGGTCCGTGATCCTGAGCTTATGTCGAAGGTCATTTTCATGCGATCGCAAAAGACCGCGCAATGGTCTCCCGAAGATGGAAGCCTGCTCGACTTCGCCGAAGCAAACGGCGTGGCGGTGGCATCGAATTGCAGATCGGGCGTATGCGGCACATGTTCCACGCGCCTGCTTTCCGGCGATGTGGCGTATCCCGTGCCCTGCGAGGGAGAGGTCGAACCGGGACACGCACTGATCTGCAGTGCGATTCCCGCGAAAACAGATCAGGGCGAAAACTCGGTCGTGGTGCTGGACGCCTAGGGCACCCCTCAATCATGCACATTCGATATGGTTATCTGCATTTGATATTTAACCCTCGAATGCGCGAATGTTAGCCTTTGGAGCAATCCACCGGGTAGCCGACTCCCGGCTCGACCGCCAAAGGAAATTCAATAATGAGCACCCTCCGCGCCACACCCGAACTCGCGCTCCACGCATCGCCCGTCCGCAAATTCTGGTTCGATGAAGTCCCGCCGCCCGTATCGCTCGCGGCTGAACGTCGCCACCGGCTCGAACGTCTTGCAGGCGCATTCCGCCTGTTCGCCCGATACGGATTCGACCAGGGTCTCGCCGGCCACATCACCGCCCGCGACCCCGAATGGACCGATCACTTCTGGGTCAATCCGCTTGGCCGGCACTTTTCACGCATGCGCGTTTCCGACTTGCTGCTCGTGAACAGCGAAGGCGAGATCGTCGTTGGCAAGGGGCCCGTCAATCAGGCCGCCTTTGCCATTCATGCGGCAATTCATGAAGCGCGCCCGGATATCGTTGCAGCGGCCCACACGCATTCGCTCTACGGCAAGGCTTGGTCGACGCTTGGCCGCAAGCTCGATCCGCTGACACAGGACTCGTGCTCGTTCTATCAGGATCACGAACTATTCGATGATTTCCAGGGCGTCGTGCTCGACACCAGGGAAGGCGCCCGCATTGCCGATGCACTCGGCACGAGCAAAGCGGTGATCCTGAAGAACCACGGCATCCTGACTGCCGGTCCGACCGTGGAAGCTGCAGCATGGTGGTATCTCGCGCTCGATAACGCGTGCCACACACAATTGCTCGCAGAGGCGGCCGGCACGCCGCAACCCATTCCGCACGATGTCGCCGCGTTGACGCACGAGCGCGTGGGACGCCCCGGCGGTGCTTTGTTCTCGTTCCAGAGCTTGTATGAAGGGCTGGTTGAAGCGGAACCCGACTTGTTGGATTGAACAAAACACCGCGTGGATGGCCGACCCTCTCGCCTCCACGCGCTTGCCTGCCTCAAGCTTTTGCAATCTGCGTATCGGCGATTGTCCGCACATCGATCCGCCTCGGCAGGATCGCATCGCGAAACGCGCTGTCCGCCACTTTCTGCAACGCCGCGATATCGTTGTCCGCAACGAACCGCTGCTTCAGCGCGGATCGTGCAGTAATCGTCCTGGCTGCATCGAGCGGAAGACGGGTCAGCGATGCATACACCCGCGCGTATTCGTCCGGATTGGCAATCGCCCAATCGCCCGCGCGCTGGAACCGCTGCAGCACATCGGCTATTGCAAGCCGCTTCAAAGGATTCGCTGCGGCCTCGCCCGACGCCGTGATAAACCCCAAGCCACTATTGATGCCCGTGCCGTCGCGCAGTACGCGCGCACCATGCTGCACGGCTGTGCCGAAGTACGGATCGAAGGTCGCCCATACGTCAATGCTCCCCGATGCAAACGCGGTGAACGCATCGACCGGCAACACGAATCTCACCGATACATCGTTGCGCGTGAGCCCCGCCTCGGCGAGCGCGCCGTAAAGCTGGAACTGCGAAATGCTGCCGCGCGCCGACGATACGAACACCGTGCGGCCCTTGAGATCCGCGACGCTGCGCAGCTTCGAATTTGCCGGCACGAGAATGCCGAGTTGCGATCCGGAACCGACGCGCGTCGCGACGATCTTGAGCGTCGGATCGCCCACGGCA
>NZ_JBSIPA010000937.1:0-736 GCF_053574605.1 Caballeronia sp. M23-90
GCCTCGAGTTCTTTTGAGTTCCACGATCGGCCCATTCCGGTACTCGGAGGGTTTCCGTGGCTATAGCATTGAGATCCAACGGGAATCGTAGGGAAACCTCGCCGTTCATGAGTCGGGGGAGGAGGATGTCACGGGCTTTTGCGAGTTGCAGATTATGAGTCGCCAAGTTCTCAATTTGATCGAAAACGGGTTTGGCGAAATCGGAAAAATTCTCAAGTGCCAGCCGAGCTGGAATAGTGATTTCGATACCAGAAAATTTTGACTTGTTAACATTTGCCATGGTCGCACCACCCCCCATTCCTTCAAGCAAAGGTTTCAAATCTTTAGCCATAAAGTAGGCCCAGTATGTAACAAATTCGTTAACCGGAACGATGCTGTTAATCTGCTGATTTGTCTGGGCAGGTGAAGCGTTAAAAGCCACCGCCCCGACTGTACCGATGCAAGAAACGAGAATCGACCGGGGAGGAAGAGTCTTGTTGCTCTGGGTCTTTGCGCCTACTTCGGAAAGCGACTCGCTTGTATGAACTACAAGAGCATTGCCGTGCATGTCCGGCGTTTTAATGAATGGTAAATCATTGCCGTAATTTTCAGCTTTTTTTTTGCTGGGCGTTTTTCCTGTGATTACTTTTCCCAAATCACCTATTGTCCCCTTCTCCCACCCCTCCGGCACGCCATCCACAACCTTGACATGCTCATGGCCGGGAAAGCGAAGCCGCACGAACCACTCCCTGTAGAG
>NZ_JBSIPA010000938.1:0-734 GCF_053574605.1 Caballeronia sp. M23-90
TCGCGGGCGCGTTCCCCGCGGAGGACGCGGCCACCGCAAAAAACGATTCCTTGGTGACGACAGGCGCGAAGGTGTTGTTGCGCGACGCCGCCGGAACCCGACCGGATCAAGGAGGCGCTGCGCTCTATCGAGCAGACGGCAGCGCAGTGGACGACACGCGCCAATGGCATTCCAAGCGTTACGGCCGGTCCACCGGCTGTGGAAATCCCACCTGCGAGCGTTGCACAGGAACCGGCCACGCCCATTCCTGCCGCGACGCCGACCTTCAGCGCGGCGGGCGAGTACTCACCCGCCGTTCCGACGCACGATGATTTCGGCGCGACACCGGAAGCAGCATCCGCCGATACGCCGCCCGATGTCCAGGGAAGCGACAACGATGCTCAACCTGACCCGTTGCCCACCGCATCGATCGATCTGGACGATGCCGTTGACGAACCTGCACCCATCGCGCAACCGGAACCGACGCCGCCCGCCGATATTCCGCCATGGGCCACTCGCCGTGAAGAGTCGCCAGTCGAAGGCATCGAGCACGCTGCAACACCGGCATGGCATACAGCGGCAAGCACGCCCCGCCCTCCCCTGCCGCCAATAAGCGAGATCGAAGAGGAAGCTGAAGTAGAAGACGATCTCGAAGATCAGGCGCCGAATCCATCGAACGTCGTGCATTTCCCGCGCGCGGTTGCAGTTGCGCCTGTGCCTGCACCCACGACGCAAACCCCGCCACCGCCCCAGGA
>NZ_JBSIPA010000939.1:0-734 GCF_053574605.1 Caballeronia sp. M23-90
ATGCTCAAGGAGATTTTTGAGCAGCCCCAGGTCATTCGTGACTGTCTTTCAGGCCGGGTGGATGAGCGCAAACAGGTTCTCGACATCCCCGAGCTCAGGAGCATGGATGTGCCCAAACGGTTGAGCATCGTTGCCTGCGGAACCTCCTATCATGCCGGATTGTGGGCCAAGTATATCATCGAGGCCTGGGCCAAGATCCCGGTTTCCGTGGAGATCGCCTCGGAGTTTCGCTACAGGAGCCTGGTTCTGGACAAGGAGGATCTGGTTCTGGCCATCAGCCAGTCCGGGGAGACCGCCGACACCCTGGCCGGGATGCGTATCGCCCGGGAAAAGGGTGTGCCCGTTCTCGGACTCTGCAATGTGGTCGGATCATCTGTTGCCAGAGATGCGGACGCGGTCATCTACACCCAGGCCGGTCCGGAGATCAGTGTGGCCTCGACCAAGGCCATGTGCAGCCAGCTGGTGCTTCTGACCCTGCTCGCCTATTACTGGGGGGACAAGAAAGGGGTTCTGCGTCAGGAAACCAGGGACAAGATTCTACCGGGGCTGCTCGGTCTGCCCAAGCAGCTCAAGGAAGAGCTGCCCATGCTCCGGAAAAAGGCCAAGAAACTGGCTAGGGAATACGCCTGGGCCAGGAGTTTTTTCTACCTGGGGCGGGGAATCAACTTTCCCCTGGCCCTTGAGGGGGCCCTGAAGCTCAAGGAGATTTCCTATATCCATGCCGAAGGGTATGA
>NZ_JBSIPA010000940.1:0-730 GCF_053574605.1 Caballeronia sp. M23-90
TCGCCGCTGCCAAAACCGCCGCCGAAATTCCCGCCGAAGTTGCCCGCGCCCGCCGCGCCCAGGCTGCTTTTGGAATAACTCGCGACGAGATCGAGCGACGGGTAATGACCTGCTTTCGCCTTCAATGTCTCGCGCTGCGAATTCGACGTCGCCAGTTGCTTGAGCACCACGTTGTAGTTGGTGTCGCGCGCGGCGTCGACCCACTGCTGCATGTCTGCGGGAACAGGCGGCGGCAGTGTCACGCCGCGCGCGAGGCCGTCCACACGCGTCACCGGATGCCCGACGATCTGCTCCAGCGACGCCAGTTTCACTTCGAGATCGTTCTGTGCCGCAATTTCCTGCGAGATCGCCTGATCGTACTTGGCCTGGGCTTCGTTGGTATCGGTGATGGTGGCGCTGCCGGCATCGAAGGAATGCTTGGCCGATTCAAGCTGCTCCGCAATCGATGCCTTTTGCGAACGCACGATCGCAAGACTGTCCTGGGCCGAAAGTGCATCGAAATAAGCTTGTCCCAGCCGGACGATCAGATCCTGGCGGGCGGCGGCGAACTGCGCCTGGGCCGTGGTCAGCGCGATCTGGCCTTGCTGGTAGCCCTGCCAGTTCGCGACGTTGATGAGCGGTTGGCTCAGCGAAACAACGAAGCCGTTGCTGTTTCCATTCGATGCCGGCAAGCCGCCGCCAAACTCCGTGCGCTGCTCGTTTGTGCTCGCCGACGCCGACAATTGCGGCA
>NZ_JBSIPA010000941.1:0-728 GCF_053574605.1 Caballeronia sp. M23-90
GAATGCCGCGCCGCCGGACAGGGCGCGCAGGTTGCGAGCGGCGCGTGGCGTGATTGCCATCGTCATGAGTCGTTTCCTTGGATCTTGCTGGTGATCGTACGAATTAAAGAGTGTCAGCGGCCTTCTTCTGCACCCGGGGTTTGCCCATTAGAACCGGCTGAAATACCACTGCGCCAATCAATGTCGTAAATAGCGCCAAAACCAGCAGGCGGCCCATGCTCGAGGTGCCCGGATGGTGTGAAAACCACAAACTGCCGAACGCCGTTGCCGTGGTCGCGGCGCTGAACATCACCGCGTGCGTGAGGCTGGAATGCAGCAAACCGGTCTGCCCGGAGCGCCACGCCATCACGAAGTAGATCTTGAACGCCACGCCGATACCCAGCATCAGCGGCAATGCAATGATGTTCGCGAAGTTCAGCGGCATGCCGAAGACAACGCACAATTCCAGCGTGACCACGGCGGAAACCAGCAAAGGTATCAAAGTTCTCAAAACGTCGCCCACTCGACGCAAGGTGATCCACAGCAAAACGGTGATCGCGATCAGCGACAACACCGCCGCCTGCTCGAACGCCTTGATGATCGTGTTGGCCGAATGCAGCACCGAAATCGGCCCGCCGATGGCGTTCGGCTCCGCCTTCTGCACGGCATTGGCGAAGCGGGCGAGCATCTGGTCGTCGTCGCGATTCTTGCCTTCCAGCGCTTTTGGCGATGCCTCCACGAGGGCGTGA
>NZ_JBSIPA010000102.1:0-17085 GCF_053574605.1 Caballeronia sp. M23-90
ATCCTTGTGCACGTCGAGCCCGACATAAAACTTGATCTTGTCCATGACTGTCTCCGTGGTTCAGTGAAGGTCGTCCAATTATCGGATGAACGTCAACGCCGCGTTCTCTGGAGGCCATCATGTCTTACCTCAACTTGCCGCTGGGAATCATTGGGTTCGCGCTGGCGCTTCGTTATCTCGACAACACCCGCGAAAAGGCCGGGCGCCGCTTCGATTTCGTGGGCTTCATGCTGTGCGGCCTCGCCTGCACGACCTTGCTCTACGCGATGGAACTGATTGGCCGGAACGACACGCCGTGGTTCCTCACGGGAGCGTTGATCACCGCGGGCGTGCTGGCGAGCGTGGCCGCCTGGCTGCATCTGCGGCGCACGCCGGAGCCCGTCGTCGATCTCAAGTCCTTGCGAATCCGGACATTCGCGGTCGCGATGGGCGGCGGTTCGCTCTTTCGCGTATCGATCAGCGCCGTGCCTTTTCTATTGCCGCTGATGTTCCAGGTCGGCTTCGGGCTGAACGCGTTTGAATCCGGGCTGCTGACATTGTCTGTCTTCGCCGGCAATTTATCGATGAAACTCGTCACCACGCCGATCGTCCGGCGCTACGGCTTTCGTTCGGTGCTGATCGTGAACGGCGTCATCGCGGCGATATCGCTGGCGGTGATGAGCCTGATCGCACCGGCGACACCGACTTGGATCGTCGTCGCCGTGTTGTTCGCGAGCGGATTGTCGCGCTCGCTGCAGTTCACCGCGCTCAACACGCTCAGTTTTGCCGACGTACCGAAAGCGCAAATGAGCGGTGCGTCGGCGTTATCGAGCACGCTGTTTCAACTGACGATGGGTGTCGGTGTGGCGTTGGGGGCAATCGCGTTGCGGCTCGCCGAATGGATGCATGGCCATGGTTCGCAGACGGTGACGGCCGCGGATTTCAGCATCGCGTTCCTGATCGTGGCGGCGGTGGGACTGCTCGGCGTGGCCGATCTGTTCAGTCTGCATCGGGATGCGGGGGCGGAAGTAAGCGGACGCAAGGCAAAAACCGGCGGCTGAAATGAAAACGGGCACTGCGATTTCTCACAGTGCCCGTCTTTGAAACCTTCCTACTACCAGCAAATTCTTTGGGGTGGCTGATGGGGCTCGAACCCACGACAACAGGAATCACAATCCTGGACTCTACCAACTGAGCTACAGCCACCACTGACTTACTTCTTCTCTGGCGCACCAAAAACCGGCTTGCTGAATCGAGAAACGAGATTATACGAACAAAGATTCGGTTTGCCTAGTCCCTTATTCGATCAATTCGGCCGATTCCCGTAGATGCGTGCGCGCTTCATCGAAGATGGCCAGATCGCCGGTTGCAAGCCTGCGGCTGTCCGACAACACACGCCGCCATCCACGCGCGCCCGGCATGCCGCGATACAACCCGAGCGCGTGCCGTGTAATACCGCCGAGATAGGTCCCGCGCGCCACTTCTTCACGCGCGTATTCGATCAACCCGGCCTCGATCTCCTCGCGCGAAGGAATCGCTGTCGACGCTCCATAGAACCGTGAATCGACGCCTGCCAGCACGTACGGATTGTGATACGCCTCGCGGCCGAGCATCACGCCATCGACGTGTTTGAGGTGTTCCTCCACTTCGTCGAGCGTCTTGATACCGCCATTGATCGAGATCTCAAGATGCGGAAAATCACGCTTCAATTGATACGCGTATTCATACTTCAGCGGCGGGATCTCGCGATTTTCCTTCGGGCTCAAGCCCTTCAAGATCGCGTTGCGCGCATGGACGATAAACACCTCGCAACCCGCATTCGCGACCGTGCCGACGAAGTCACGCACGAACGCATAGTCTTCGACGGCATCCACACCAATCCGATGCTTTACCGTGACCGGAATTGCCACGGCATCGCGCATCGCCTTCACACAATCGGCAACGAGTTGCGGCTCGTTCATCAGGCACGCGCCAAACGCGCCGCGCTGGACGCGCTCGGACGGACAACCGCAATTCAGGTTGATCTCGTCATAGCCCCATTGCTCGCCGAGCTTCGCGCTGTGGGCGAGGTCGGCCGGCTCGCTGCCGCCGAGCTGCAACGCGACGGGTGCTTCGCCGGGCGTGAAGGCAAGGTGGCGCGCAACGTCGCCGTGCAGCAAGGCGCCGGTCGTGACCATCTCTGTATAAAGCCAGGTGTCGCGCGAGATCATGCGATGGAGGGAACGACAATGCCTGTCGGTCCAGTCCATCATCGGTGCAACGCTTACGCGGCGAGGGCTGATTTTTGATGCTTTAGACATGGAAACTGCTGAATTCGAAGCGTGAGGCGCGGTTTTTGCGCGGAGTACATAATTTTACCGTAACCACTGGAACGGCACCGAGAACCCTGGAACTACGTGTCTGGCCATCAGGAAAACCGAATCTTCACCGTTTTCCACTGTCAGAAATGCAGACGGCAGCGTCCCGCAAGCCTCGACCAAAACGCGCGCCGCACTGGAGATACAGATGAAATCCCGCGCCATCAGAACTTCGCTTGGCCTTGCGCTCGCTGCAGCATCAATCTTGACGGCCACCGCCCAGGCCCAGACCGCCAAGCCCGCCGACGCTGCATCCATGGTCAAACCACCGGCGTCGCCGGATGCAGGCGCCACACACCCCAACAATCCCGACAACATGCCGACCAAGCGCCCGGCTCTCCCCGCCAACAGCGACCGGATGCTGCACAACAATCCGGCGAGCGACGCCATCGCCAAATAGCGACGACAAGGACTCCGTTGCATCCACCGCAAAGGCGCCACTGATTGCACCATTTCGCGGCATGCCCGACCCTATAATGACGCCACTCTAAAATCAGGCGCGGCCGCAGCTCGCGTCTCAAGCGGTGTTTTTCAATGCAAAAAGTCATTCTGCCGTTCGTCGCGGGTTTTCTCGCCGCCTTGTTCTTCCGTGAATCGACAATTGCGATCCTGCACGCAGCCGGCGTGATCGAAATCACCGGTTATTCGACTACTCCCTTCCTGCCGCTTGGCATTCCCGAGTTCATCGTGGCGGCGTTATGGAGCGGGTTTTTCAGCATCCTGATGGCGTGGCTCCTGCGCGTCTCGCCCGATCGCACCGCGCCGTGGATCGGCGCGCTGGTCTTCGGCGGAATCGTGCTGACGGCCGCGAGCGTGTTCGTGCTTGATCCGGTGCGCGGCATCTGGCCAAGCGGCAACATGATGCCGCGACTGGCGCTCGGATTTGCATCGAATGCAATGTGGGGTTGGGGCGCGCTCGTCTTCATGCGCGCCTTCACAGCCGGCAGCGACGCGGACTAATCCGCCAGATCGGCAAGCGGATGACCGGCTGCAGTCCACGGGCTTTCGTACATCTGCAGCACTTCTTCACGCGTCACGTCTTCCACGCGCGTCACTTTCCAGACGGGCTGATTGTCTTTATCGACAATGCGCGCCCGGATGCCTTCCATCACATCGCCGTGATCGAAGGTTGCGCGGGTGAGACCGAGGTCGCGGCGCAGCGTTTCGGCCATCGTGGATGTTTTGGCGCGATCGATCAGCTCCAGCGATACATCGATGGACAGCGGCGAACGCTCACGCAACTCGGCCGCCGTGTTCGCCGCCCACTCCTGCTCGGCGCCGTTCGTGGCGCTCGCGAGCGACTTCAGGCAAGCCGCGCCATTGCCCGACGCGAAATGCTTGTCGATAAACCCGCGATTCGCTTCGAGCTCGCTCGCCTTGCCCGCATCCGCACGCCCTTCCCCTTCAATGAACCTCACGACCTCCGCACCTGATCCGAAGCTCTTGTGTTTGAGCGTATCCACAAGCCCGGCGAGCGTGCCTTCATCCATGTAGACATCGGCGAGATTGGCGTAGAGGGCATCGGCGGAATCGATGGTCGCACTCGTCGCCGCGAGATAGCGTCCGATCGCGCCGGGCGTACGCGCGAGAAACCAGCTCACGCCAACGTCCGGAAAGAGGCCGATGCGCGTTTCCGGCATCGCCATCCGGGTGGATTCAGTCACGACGCGCAAGCCGCCCGTTTGCCGTGCACCCTGCGAGATGCCCATGCCGCCGCCCATCACCACACCGTTGAGCAACGCAATGTACGGTTTCGGATACGTGAAAATGGCGTGGTTCAGGCGGTATTCATCGGTGAAAAATTCGTCAATCGCCGCGTGCTCGCCCGCTTTCGCCGTGTGGTAAAGGAAGCGGATATCGCCGCCCGCGCAAAACGCGCGAGGATGCGGACTGTAGATGATCACGGCATGCACCGAGTCGTCGTCGCGCCAGGCTTCGAGCGCGCGGTGAATGGCGTGGATCATCGGCGTGGAAAGTGCATTGAGCGCCTTCGGCCGGTTCAGCGCGATAAAACCAATGCCCTGCGCGCGTTCGACGCGGATTTCTTCGATAGTCTCGGTCATGTGCAATACAGGTTCGGTGGATTCGAAATAGCTGGAAAGTATGGCGGCAATCGTCACACAGCGCGGGGCCTCGGCGGGCGGCGCACGGGTTTTTTCCTGACGCCGGATAAATAAAGCTCGATCGTTGCATCGATGAGCACGTCGGTCGGCGTGACCAGATGCTTCGCCGCGGTCAGACTCAGTGACACGATGCCGTGCAGCGCCGTCCACAAGGTTTCGGCAGCAGCCGGTGCGTGGCTGGAAAACGCGAGCGCATCCGCAAGCAGGGAAAGCGCGGTTTCGCCGGACGCCGCCGCGTCATTGAATATCGCTTCCGTATAACCGACATTCTGCATGAAGATCAGCCGATACATCTCCGGATGCTTGAGCCCGAACTCGACGTAAGCATGCCCCATCGATCTCAAACGCTCGGTATCGTCCTCGACAAAATCGTACGAATGCAGCGCCGCGAGTAATCTTGCATGTCCTTCGGCGCCCAGCGCATGGGCGATCGCATCGCGTCCGGAAAAATGCAGATAAAGCGAAGCGGGCGAATAGCCGACGACCTCGGCGAGCTTGCGCATGGACAGCGCGTCGAATCCGTGACGCACGACTATGGAGCGCGCGGCATCGAGAATATGGCTTCGGAGCAGCGGCTGATCGGACAGATGTTGTTTTTGGCTGACCATCCGCGCATTTTCCGCGAGATGACGGCCAAGTCAATTTAAACCTGAACGGTGTTCAGCAAGAAACTGCGCCCGGGGGAAAATGCCCGCTTTTCAAAAGCACAGGCGCGCCCTGCGTTATAGATAAATGCTCGCGCGCCACCGCCTCGATTTTCGGCCGGGCCGCATGGAACGCGCTGATCCAGCCGTTGCTGTCGAAGCTTTTCACGCCGAAATGGTCCTCCAGCGCCTCCACGGAGATCGCGCACGGCACGCGCTCGCCGTCGACCAGCGCGGGAAAAACCACGGTGAGATTGGTGTCGCGATACGCAGGCGCGTCGGCCGGAAACTGGATGTTCATGATTGCCTCGGACGCAAGAAACAGAAACGCATCGATAGTACTCGCACCGCGAGAGGCCGGTCTACCCCGAGCGCGCTACGCTTCGCTCATGCACTCGCGGACCATGTCAGCGGTCACGTCGACAATTTTCAGCGAGAGCGCGTCTGGATCGGCGTAGTCGAATCTCAGATGCCGGCTGATATCCCTCACGTGTTCGCAGAGCCGCTGCTGGGCGGGCTCGCAAGCGATATCGAAAAGACTCAGCGCCTCGGCCTCGAAGCGGTAGTGCACGCCCCACGCAATATTGCCAGGCTGGCCCGCAGTGCCGCTGGTCCGCCAACCCACGAAGAGGCAAGGCTTCGCGTCCGTGCCGATTTCGCTGATATCCGCGCCGCTCGGAAATAGATCAAGCAACGCCTCGGCCACGCAGCGCATCGCCGGGTGACGGATGTTGAGCGTGCGCATCAGGTATTTTGCAACAGTCTGTCGATGTAGGCGCGCGCGGCCTCCTCGACCTGGCCGAGCGCGTCGTCTTCGGTCGCAAAGCGTTGCTGGCCGCCCAGATCGACCATGGTTTCAAACCGGTGCACATTATCCGGGCCGCCCTGCGCGACGTTCACTGTGCCGACATAAATGGGCTCTTCGCCTTGCTCCGGTGCCGGCGTAAGCCGTGCTGCAGCACTGATGTAATACCCGCGGTACGGGCCGGTGACGCGTTCTGCCATGGTTGTCCTCTCGTCGTTTTATTTGATGTCCATGAATACTGTAAGGTCCGCCGGCCTGCAATAAGTTCTTGCTCGTTGCATCCGGTTGCATTTTCTTCAGGCGCCAGATCAGAGACGACTGTAAAAAGATAAAGCGTGTTTCTAACTCCGCAAGGCACGCGCCAGCACATTCACGTCGTCATTTGACCTGCATCAAGGACAGCGCTTTTTCCTGCGGGTACGGGTGTATGGGAAAATGCGCGCAGCAAATAACCCGGCCGATGGCTAATGAGGAAAAGAATGAAGCGATTTGCATGGCGGTTGCCGCTGAACACATCCATCACGCGCATGCTGCAGGGCGCAGGCCTGGCGTTCTGCGCCGCCGGAGTCTTGAGCGTTGGCGGGTGTGCATCGTCCAACGACGCATCTCTGATCCATCTCCCTGATGGCCAGTCCGGCTACGCCATCAACTGCAGCGGAGCGGACGCCAGCACGACGTGGGCGAGTTGCTACGTCATGGCCGGCGACAAGTGCGGCGCGACGGGATATACGATCGTGTCGAAGGACAACGAGGAAGGCGGCCCGACGGGTGGCGGCATTACAAACGTGATATCGGCAAATGTAAAAAATCGCTCGATGGTCGTTCGCTGCAACTAAGCCGCCACGCCGGCGGCGGTCAGCCGCGAGGGCTGCGGCTAATGCGGGCTGACCTTCGAGAATACGTTCAGCACGATCACGCCCGCCACGATCAGCCCCATGCCGAGCACAGCGGGCAGATCGGGTATCTGTTTGAACAGGATTGCAGCAACGAGCGTGATCAGCACGATGCCCGCCCCTGACCACACGGCATACACGATGCCGACCGGCAAGGACTTGAGCGTGAGCGAAAGCAAGTAAAACGAGATGCCGTAACCGATCACCACGATCACCGACGGCACGAGCCGCGAAAACCCGTCCGACGCCCGCAAGGCCGATGTCGCCACGACTTCGGCAACGATCGCGACCGCGAGCAGCGCATAAGCGGAAGTGCGCATCGCTTACCCCTTGTCCGATGCAAATGCGAGCGCGCTCGCATCGTGTCCGAGCACCGCGCACAGCGCCTCGACCACGAGTTCATGATCCTTGCGTTGCGGCAAGCCCGACACCGTCACCACGCCGATCACGCCCGCGCCTTTGACTGTCAACGGAAACGCGCCTCCATGCGATGCGAACTCGGCGGCGGGCAGCGTGTATTTATCGGCAAGGGTCGTCGATGCCTGCTGCAGGTTCAAGCCGATCGCGTAGGAACTGCGGCGAAAATGCTCGACCGTGCGCGCCTTGCGCTGAACCCACCGGGCGTTGTCGGGGGTTGTGCCGTTCAGCGAGACAAAGAACAGCGGCTGGCCGAATGTCCTCACCTCGATGGCGACGACGGCGCCACGCGCCACTGCCATTTCACGCAATTGCGAGCCGATCTGCCACGCGCGGTCGGTATCGAATTGCGGGAAAACGAGCGTGTGCTCCTGATGCAGGATGGTTTGCAAATCGTGAGCGATATCCATGGCCAGTCAATCCTTGTAGTGAAAGCTCAAACATGCGGTGAACCGGAAGCGTTCATCGCGCGATCCCTGATTTTGACACGACGGGCCGCGCTCGCTTGTTCTATACCGTCACCGGGATGCATTTCCACGACTCGCTGACAGTTGATTCAGACAACGTTCACGAGCCGGCGGTCCTTAATTGGACTCAATTTTTTTTTAGTTTTCCTGACAATTTTTTATATATCAATTCCTTTCCTGTTGTTAATGTTCAACGTAGTCTTTAAATTGGGAGCTTTCCGATTAAGACTATTCAACTGCCTCCGTAAAGTTCAACCCCTCTCCGAGCAAAGGCCAGCGAACTCATGGTTCCCTGCTAATGCAGAGCCCAGCAAAACAGCGCTTTAGCGCGATCCATAACCCGGCTCCGGACTTAGGTTAACTTTTACACAGGTGTACGTATGAACAAGAATTACAAATCCGTCTGGAATGAATCGTTGGGCGCTTGGGTAGCGGCTTCGGAGACGGCAAAGGGACGCAGCAAAAAAAACTCTGTCAAAACTAGCGCGGCGCATGGCATTTCGGTCATCGCGCTGACTGGGGCAGGACTGGCATTTGCCTCGGCGTCAGCAGACGCTGCAATCTACAATGCCGCGTTATTCAATGACTTTACAGACGGGGAGTGCACTGCAGTTCAGGACGGCTCCGCAGGCGGCGTGAATGGCCACACGGTCGCTGGCACCACTACTGCAGGTTGCAGTGCAAAGGTTGGCACTGGCGCATCGGCTACGTCGATCGGCTTGAACGGCGGCGACGGAATCAACGGAACAAACTTCATCTCCAACCAGAACGGCGCCTTTGTGAACGGCGGCCTTGAAGTCTTTGGTGCGAATGGCGCAGCCGGTGCTCCTGTCGCGTACGTACATGGCTCGATGAGCCTGTCCAGCGACGGAACCACCTCGGGTACAGCTAACAAGCTGATCGGTCTCGCTGCAGGAACTGCCGGGACGGACGCGGTGAACGTTGGGCAATTGACGCCGGTCGTCACGGCGTTGGGTGGCGGCGCTGCCATCGCGGCAGATGGCTCCGTTACAGCCCCGACCTATACGCTCAAAGGAACGAACTACAGCAATGTCGGCGCAGCGCTGAGCGCGCTCTCGGACAGCTCGGGCACAAAATACTTTTCCGCCCTCGACGCGGACGGAAGCACGGCCGGCGCAACGGCGACGGGAGTCGGCAGCATTGCCATAGGTGGCGACGCCGTCGCTACGGGCAGCACCACGGACGCAGGAATGGCTATCGGTTCACACGCGCGCGCAGCGGGCCGGGCGACCGCCTTAGGACCCAGCGCGACTGCTTCCGCGTTTGATTCAGTAGCATTAGGGTCGCTGTCTGTGTCGGATCGGACGGGAACGGTCTCGGTAGGCAACGCGACTACTCAACGTCAAATCGTGCAGGTCGCAAAAGGCACACAAGCCACTGATGCAGTCAACCTGAGTCAGTTGACGCCAGTTGTCTCGGCATTGGGCGGCGGCGCGGCCGTCGCGGGAGACGGTTCGGTGACGGGTCCGACTTACGTAATCAAAGGAACGAACTACACTACAGTCGGCGCAGCACTGACTGCGCTCGGAGACGGCGCCGGGTCGAGCAAGTACTTCCACGTCAATTCAACTTTGGCTGACTCGGTCGCCACGGGAGCTGAAGCCGTTTCGATTGGCGCATTGAGCACATCGTCGGGAGCCAACACCCTGGCGATCGGGCGCAAGGCGATTTCCAGCGGCTCAAACGAATCGATCGCAATCGGCTCCGACGTCCAGAGCCTGGACGACGATTCGTTGTCCATGGGTTCGCAAATTGTCAATGCTGCCAAGTCGTCCGTCGCGATTGGCAGCAACTACCTTTCGCTCGATAGCAAATCGGGATCGAGCGTCTTGCTCGCGCCAAACGGCGGCAATGTAGCAAACTCCGCCCGTTCGCTTTCGTTCGATCCGACCGGCAACGGTTTGCCAGGCTCCCGTACGGGCACGTCGGACTCTGACGACTCAATCAACTTGTCCGGAACAGCGGCTGGTGCAGCCGGTGGCGTGACCATTGGTTCGAAGTCGTCCGTGACTGCCGCGAACGCAGTTGCACTGGGCGCGGCGGCATCGGCATCGGCGGTTGGCGCAGTGGCGCTTGGCAACGGCGCAGTGGCATCGCTGAAAAATTCCGTCGCCCTTGGAGCCGGTTCAACGGTGGACCGTGAAAACACGGTTTCGGTAGGCACCGCAGCGAGTACCCGCCAGATCACCAGCGTAAGCGCTGGCACTCTTGGCACCGACGCTGTCAACGTCACGCAACTTCAAAACGTTACCTCGTTGCTCGGCGGCGGCGCCAAGGTGAACGCGGACGGTTCGATCAAAGCGCCCGCCTACACCGTCGCCGGCACCTCGCTCAGCACGGTCGGTGACGCCATTGCCAAGGTCGACACGGAACTGAACAACAAGGTTGCCTACGATTCGTCCGCGAAGACGCAGGTCACGCTCGGCGGGTCGGGCACATCAACGCCCGTCACCCTGACGAACGTAAAAGCAGGCATGTTGTCGTCGACCAGCGTCGATGCCGTCAACGGCTCGCAACTGTTTGCCACGAACACACGCGTCGGCTCGCTGGAAACATTCGAGACGAACATCAGCAACGGCGGCGGCATCAAGTACTTCCACACTAACTCGCAGTTGGCAGACTCCGTGGCCACAGGCACCGATTCCGTGGCGATCGGCGGCACGGCTAAAGCGTCGGCGAACAATGCAGTTGCGCTCGGCTCCAACTCGGTGGCAAATCGCGCGAACTCCGTGTCGGTAGGTGCAGCGGGCAGCGAACGTCAGATCACGAATGTGGCAGCCGGCACGAGCACGACGGATGCAGTCAACTTCGGTCAGCTCACCTCCGTGTCCGACAACCTCAGCACGCTCGATAGCTTTGCCGTCAAGTACGACAAGAACACGGACGGCTCGGCGAACTATCAGCGTGTAACGCTGGGCGGCGCGGGCGCGGCGCAACCCACGCTTCTGAGCAACCTCGCCAAGGGCGACCTGACTGAAACGAGCACGGACGCAGTCAACGGTTCACAGTTGTATGCGACAAACCAGAACGTCGCAGCCTTGCAAAGCTTCACCAACAACATCAACAACGGTGGCGGCATCAAATACTTCCACTCGAACTCGACCTTGATCGATTCGTCGGCGACGGGTACGGATGCAGTGGCGATCGGCGGCGCGGCGGTTGCATCGGCGAAGAATTCGGTTGCATTGGGCGCGAACTCGGTGGCTGACCGGGCCAACTCAGTGTCGGTGGGAGCCGCTGGCAGCGAGCGTCAGATCACGAACGTGGCAGCAGGCACGGCAACGACTGATGCAGTCAACGTAGGCCAGCTCAATGCGGTTTCGAACAGCGTGAGCACGCTCAGCGCGGCCGCAATCAAGTACGACACCAACGCCGACGGCACGCCGGACTACGCCAACGCAACGCTTGGCAACGGCAATGCAACGGGCACGGCTTTGCATAACGTCACGGCCGGCACCAGCAGCATGGACGCGGTCAACCTGGGTCAGATGAACGACATGATCAGCCAGGTCACCAACCTCGCCAACGGCGCCTACAACCCAATGTTCTCGGCTGACGGCAACCGCGATACGGAAGCGGCAACGTCGAGCGGTACGCATTCGGTTGCGTCGGGTGCGAACGCCGTTGCATCTGGCGCAAATGCCATTGCTTCGGGCGCCTCGTCCGTGGCGAGCGGCGCCAATGCGGTTGCTGTCGGCGCGAATGCATCGGCTACGGCGAAGAACTCGGTGGCGCTCGGCGCAGGGTCGGTGGCCGATCGTGCCAACGCGGTCTCGGTCGGTACGGCGTCTGCGGGCGGTCAGCGCCAGATCACGAACGTCGCGGCCGGCACGGAAGGCACCGACGCTGTCAACGTGAACCAGATGCAGCAGTCGGTGAACACGGGTGTGAAGTCCGCGAAGGGTTACACCGACGCATTGCGCTCGGACATGAACAGCGGTCTTTCGCTTGCCAACAACCATATCAACAGCGTCGGTGCAATGAGCAGCGCCATGGCGATGATGGCAGGCAGCGCGGCGGCCATCGCTGACAAGGACAATCGCTTCGCGGCCGGCACGGGTGTTTATCGTGACAAGGCTGCAATTGCGATCGGCTTCCAGAAGCGCTTTGGAACGAACATGGTCCTGACGGTCGGCGGTTCGACAACTGGCGAAGAAACCACGGGCGGTGCAGGTTTCGCGTTCGGCTTCTAAGCAACGTTGAAGCAAGGTGCTTTAATGTGGCGGCATGTCTCGGCAACGAGATATGCCGCCGCTTTTTGTTTGCCCATTTTCACCGAGCAGTCCAGCGTGACAAACATGTTGCACTGCAGTGCCGGTTGTCATATAATCTTTTTCGCGGGGTGGAGCAGTCTGGCAGCTCGTCGGGCTCATAACCCGAAGGTCATAGGTTCAAATCCTATCCCCGCAACCAAGATAAAATGTCGAAAGCCCGGTTTTCCGGGCTTTTTGCTTTTTGAGGTCGCGTTCCACCTCCAGAGTCCATCGGCGGCAGTTCGCCGGTACTCAACAGGTCACGGAAGGTGCGACCCCAAGGCACAAATCACCCATTACACGCGTGGCATAATCGACGGCTCAATCGCCTCGGAAGCCATCGTCAGCCTCATGCGTCGCAGTCACGTCCGCAAGTTCGGCAGCTTTATCGGAATGCTTGCAATTCTGATGATGACGCTCGCGCCTGCCATTTCACAGACGCTTGCTTCGAGCGCGCGCACGAACTCGATTTTCAACGCGCATTGCTTTGCGATAACGGAATCCCAAACGTTAATTGCAGCAAATCACCAGCAGCCGCATCACTCGATGGCAGGTCATTGGGACGCATGCGGTTACTGTAATTTCGCTGCGCACTCGCCCGCGGCGCCGCCTTCCATCGATACGCTGCCAACGCATCGTGCGGCAGCGGCTCTTGCGGTCAACGCCCCGGCTCTGTTCGCGGCGCCTTGCGCTCCCTTATTCGCCGCGCAACCCAGGGCACCGCCCTTCTTCATCTGAATCCCGCACTGTGGCTGGCTGTATCGCCGGCACGTTCTTTTCGCGCAAACAGGATCAGCATGAACCCGTCACTTTCAAAGGTCGCAAAGCTGGCCAGGCGCGGCGCGCTTGCAGCCGCGTTTCTTGCCATGGCTCAACTCGCCATGGCCCACGCATTGCCGAAGCAACAGACACCCGCGCCCGACGCAACCGTCGAAGCGCCTCACGAAGTCGCCATCGATTTCTCGGAAGGGCTGGAACCGACTTTCAGCACCCTGATAGTCGTCGATGCCGCCGGCAAGCAGGTCAACAGCGCAAAGTCAGCCGTCGACAGCAGCAACAAACAGCATATGAGCGTCGCGCTCGGCGATCTGAAGACCGGTGCATACCAGGTCGAGTGGACCGCGGTGGCCGAAGACGGGCATCGTACGCAAGGTCATTATCTTTTCAACGTGAAGTGAGCAGCCCGACCATGAAAAAATTCACACTGATACACGCGGGTTTCATCGCGATGAGCGCAATGGCAATCACGTCCGCGCAAGCCGCGACGCTCACAGCGCACGATTGCTGGATTCGTTTGATGCCGGCGAGCTTGCCGTCGTCGGGGTACTTCGTGGTATCGAATGACGGCGATAAACCCGCCACGCTCACCGGCGCAGAAACGCCCGCGTTCGGCATGGCCATGCTGCATAAATCGAGCAGCAACGGCAGCACGTCCACCATGGCGATGGTCGATTCCGCCGACGTCCCCGCGCACGGCACGCTCGCATTTGCGCCGAGCGGTTATCACTTGATGCTGGAGGACGCGCCCAAGCCGCTCAAGGTCGGCACCACAATCCCGCTCAAGCTGACGTTCTCGGACCAGTCGAGCATCAGCACACAGTGCGCCGTGAAGGCGGCTTCAACGCTCGGCAAGTAACCCCGCAACGTCCCCCTCGAAGCACAATAAAAAAACGCGCCGCAATCTGATTGCGGCGCGTTTTTCGTTTGGCGTTGAATTGCCGGTCAATGCCCCTTGAAGAGATTCATGATCTCCTGGCGCTCGGCCGGAGCAACATCCGGCGGCGGCGGTGGCGGCGTCATCCCGCCCGGTCCGACTCCGCCAACGGCGTCGCTGGAACCTTCCGCCGGATTCGCCGTATCCAGGCCAATGCTCGCGACAAAACCGTTGCCCGGGGTTTTATCGGCGAAGAACAGATCTCCGTCGATGCTCGTAAGACCTTCGGGCATTTCCATTGGCTGCTGCGGGATCTTGGCAAGGGCACGCTGCATGAATTCGACCCATATCGGCAGAGCGAGTTGCGCGCCGAATTCGCGGCCACCGAGCGACTTGGGCTGGTCGTAGCCCATCCACGCGACAGCAACGAGCTGATGCTGATAGCCGGCAAACCAGCCATCCTTGGCGTCGTTGGTCGTACCGGTCTTGCCTTGCAGGTCGTTGCGCTTGAGCACATTCGTGCCCGAACCGGTGCCGGCGGTCGCGACCGAATGCAGCAAGCTGTTCATCACATACGCGTTACGCGGTTCGAGCGTTTGCGGCGCGTTGTTCCCCGCAAGCAACGGATTCGCGCGCGAAATCACGGTGCCGCGTGCATCGGCGATTTCTCCGATCAGGTAAGGATTGATGCGTGAACCACCGTTGGCGAACACTGAATAACCGCCCGCCAGTTGGAGCGGCGTGACGAGACCCGCGCCGAGTGCGAGCGGCAAGTACGGCGGGGTTTTATCGGCATCGAAACCAAATTTCTGCGTGACGAAATCCTGCGCGTACTTCGTGCCGATGAACGACAGAATCCGGATCGACACCAGGTTCTTCGACTTCTGCAACGCCATGCGCATGGACATGGGGCCGTCGGGCTGATCGTCGTCCTTCGGTTCCCACGCCTGCTGACCCGGCGACGTCGGCGGGAAATAGAGCGGCGCGTCGTTGATGATGGTCGCCGGTCCAAGGCCCTTTTCAAGCGATGCCGAATAGATGAACGGCTTGAAGCTCGACCCCGGCTGACGCCATGCCTGCGTCACATGATTGAACTTGTTCTTGTTGTAATCGAAGCCGCCAATCAGCGCCCGGATCGCGCCGTCTTGCGGCACGAGCGAAACCAGCGCGCCCTCCACTTGCGGCAACTGCGTGATGGTCCAGTTTTCCTTCGCGTCCTTCATCACACGCACGATGGAACCCGGCTTGATCTTCAGCGCTTGCGTCGCATTGCTGCGCAGAGCGGTTGCTACAAAACGCAAGCCGTCGCCGGTGATGGTCGCCGGGTCGGCATTGACGAACTCGACCACCACCTGCTTCGGATTCACCGACGTCACCACGCCCGCGATGATATCGCCGTTGTCGGGATGATCGGCGAGTGCGTCGTCGATGGCTTCATCGCGGTCATCCGGATTTGCCGGCAAATTGACGAAGCCTTCCGGCCCGCGGTATCCATGGCGCCGCTCGTAATCCATCACGCCTTTTCGGACCGCCCGATACGCCGCGTCCTGATCGGCAGAATCGATGGTCGTCGTCACCGAGAAGCCGCGCGTGTAGGTTTCATCCTTGTACTGTGCGTACATCATCTGACGCACCATTTCCGCGACGTATTCCGCGTGCACGCTGTACTCCGTGCCGGCCACGCGCGCATGCAATTCCTCGGCGCTCGCCTGATCGAATTGTTCCTGCGTGATGAACTTCAGATCGAGCATGCGCTTCAGGATGTACTGCTGGCGAATCTTCGCGCGCTTTGGATTGACCACTGGGTTGTACGCCGAAGGCGCCTTCGGCAAGCCTGCGAGCATTGCGCATTCGGCGAGCGTGAGGTCCTTCAGATCCTTGCCGAAATACACCCGCGCCGCCGATGCAAACCCATACGAGCGCTCGCCCAGATAAATCTGGTTCATGTACAGCTCGAGGATCTGGTCCTTGGTGAGCGCACGCTCGATCTTGTACGCGAGCAGCATTTCATAGATCTTGCGCGTATAGGTCTTTTCGCTGGAAAGGAAGAAGTTGCGCGCAACCTGCATGGTGATCGTGCTTGCGCCCTGCGATGCACCGCCATGCATGATGTCGCTCACGCCCGCGCGTGCAATGCCGACGAAGTCCACACCGCCATGTTCATAGAAGCGGTAATCCTCGATCGCGAGCACCGCCTTCTTCATCTGATCCGGAATTTCATCGAAACGGGCGATGCGCCTGCGCTCCTCGCCGAATTCGCCAATCAGCACATGGTCCGCCGTATAGATGCGCAACGGCACCTTCGGCCGGTAATCGGTGATTGCATCGAGCGACGGCAAATTCGGTCCCATCACAACGAGCGCGTATCCCACGATCAATGCGCCGACGATCGCCATGACGGCAATCAGCCCGACGAACCACAGCATGAGACGCAGCGCTATGGACGGTCTGGCAGGTTTGCGGTCTGAGGTGCGGTATCTGTATGGACCGTCTTGATCCCGGTCATCGCGTGGCGTGTTCGAGGAATTAGGTCGTTTGATGATTGGCATGACTGGATTTGAACGGTGCGCTTCTGGGGCGCCCGGTGCGCCACGCCAACCCGCCGCGTGACGATGAATGTTGAGGCCTTCAAAGAGCCAATGAGCTCTTTGTGCCTTGAAGCCGAATGTGCAGCCGTCGTCATCATCGAAGAGCGCGGCGGTTCAAATCTGGCGCGAACCGCTACATTGCACGCCGATGTCCCCGGACAGGCTGCGCGTCCACAGCGGGCTGTTATAGCGTTGTAAGAAATCTGCAACCGCTACGGCCCAGTGCGTAATGACAGCGCATTTTAAAGAATTTGCGGGAGCAGCACCGGGCGATGCCCGATTTTTTTGTAAGTAAATCCATTGTAAGAAGTTGGGTTTGCGACCAGATCGGAAAGCCTTTCCGCTTTTTTCTCGCCATGCGCGCGATGCCGCACAGCAGGTCGAGCGGAGCTTTAGCATTCTCATCTGCAGGACGCAAGTCGTTGATACCTCTACGCTTTCATACCTGTCTCGCACACGCTGCGTTCATGCACGCGCACAAGCACGCAGCCGCGCCAAAACGATATGATGGATGCATTGATTGCGCGATTTTGCCTGACTCCGCGACTGCGGCGCATATTGGACGCGTCGCCTGTTGTGCCGCTGAGGACGTCGACCGGCCGCGCTTGCGTGGCCCCAGCATGTGAGGCGCTCATGACTACCAAACCCAGCGAACGCATCGTCGTATTTGTGACCCCCGCGCAGAAACTCGCGATCACCAGCACCGCCGACGGTCTCGGCATCAGTGTCAGCGAACTCATGCGACGCGCTGTTCTCAGCTTCAATGCGACCAGCGAGCAGGTCAAGGTCGCGGGCCTCGTCGACAAACTGCGTGCGCCGAAGACGCCCGATCCGCTGAATGTCGCGCTCAGGCAAGTCGCCGAACGCGCCGCCGCTCGCGAGGA
>NZ_JBSIPA010000942.1:0-726 GCF_053574605.1 Caballeronia sp. M23-90
TCCGCGCTGCCCAGGCGCTCGAACGCGGTGGTCACATCGTTCAGGAGCGCAGCGCCTTCGTCAGTAAGGACCACACCGCGCGGACGGCGCTCGAACAGCGGCAAGCCGAACCAGTCTTCCAGCATCCTGATCTGCTTTCCTACGGCCCAGTGCGTGACGTGCAATTCAGTCGCGGCGCCGGCAAAGCTGCCGTGCCGGGCTACCGCTTCGAAGTTGCGCAACCCGTTGAGCGGCGGCAGCTTGTCCCGGTCCTTCGCAGGGTCTGTGTCTCTAGCCATGACGTGACTTTTTCTCTCCGTTGACGCGATATTAGCTCAATTGAATGCACGATTGTCCGGACATAAAATTGCCATATGGAGCCTGAACGCGTCACGGCACCTCGCCTTGGCGGGTCGCCTCGCAACAAGAGGATTGTTATGCGCTTGCCCGTTTTTTCCCCGTCGCCCGCACACCAAGTTGATTCCGCCGGCCAGCCACTCGCGCCGTCAAAGTCGCGCGTGCTATGGCTCTCATGTGTCGCTCACGCCATGCACGATGGCTACACCGACATGATCTACGCGTTGCTCCCTGTCTGGCAGTCCGACTTTGGTCTTGATTTCGCCGCCCTCGCCATCCTGCGCGGTATCTATGCCGGCACGATGGCCACGCTCCAATTGCCGCCCGACATGCCGGCAACCGCATAGCCGAGCGCGGCCAACAACGTACCGAGAGCCAGCGTGGCCCGGA
>NZ_JBSIPA010000943.1:0-723 GCF_053574605.1 Caballeronia sp. M23-90
TGCCGGCACTGCGCGAGCGTCGCCGCGAACTCGCCGGCCAGCGCCACGATGTCATCCTTTTTCATGTCGTGCGCGATCAGCGCGACGCGTGGGTTCATCGAATGTCTCTCTGTCATGGGTTGTTATTGGTTCGGTGCCGATACTTCAATACATCGATACGTCAGTAAGTGCCCGGATACGCGCCGCCGTCGATCAGCAGGTTTTGTCCCGTGATGTACCCCGCATGCACGCTGCACAAATAAGCGCACGCCTTGCCGAACTCTTCCGGCGAGCCGAAGCGGCCGGCGGGCAACTTGCTCATGCGGCGCTTCTTGGCTTCTTCCACGCTGATGTTGTTCGCCTTCGCGTCGGCCGCGAACGTGGTGACGAGGCGGTCGGTGTCGAAGGAACCTGGCAGCAGGTTGTTGATGGTCACGCCGCTTGCCGCCACCTTGCGCGACAATCCCGCGATAAACCCCGTCAGCCCCGAACGCGCGCCGTTCGACAAGCCCAGCACGTCGATAGGCGCCTTCACCGACGAACTCGTGATGTTCACGATCCGCCCGAAACCCCGGTCGATCATGCCGTCGAGCGTCTGCTTGATCAGCTCGATAGGCGTGAGCATGTTCGAGTCGGGCGCCTTAATCCAGTCATCGCGGGAAAACTGGCGGAAGTCGCCCGGCGGCGGACCACCGGCGTTATTCACGAGAATGTCGGGCGCCGGACAAGCGGCCAGCGCCGCCA
>NZ_JBSIPA010000944.1:0-718 GCF_053574605.1 Caballeronia sp. M23-90
GGTCTGGAACAGGGGATCGCCGGCTTCCACGGTCTGTCCGACAGACACGAGCAAGTCCACGCCGGCGATCCGCTGTTCCAGATCCACGGTGACGACGCGGAACACGTGTCCGCTGCGGCCCAGTCCGCCAATGGTCTCTCCACGCATCATATATCCACGGAACGGCTCGCTCGCTCCGTCAGCATTTCTGCATGATCCCTCGAATATTGGGGACGTGATTCCAGTTTCTTTTGGTTTCCTATAATCCGTGTGACCGTTATCACCTGGAGTGATTAAATGCCAAACAAGATCGGCAAGTTGCGGTGGGGGATTGTTTCGATGCTGGTCGCTCCCATCACCTTCGTGATGACGCTGGATCGGGCGGCCATGACGATTGCGGCGCCCACCATTCAGAAAGAGCTGGGTCTCTCGCTGGTCGAGATGTCGGTCATCCTGACTGTGTATTTCTGGGCCTACGCTCTGGGGCAGGTTCCTGCGGGTCGTCTGGCCGAGCGGCATGGTTCACGCAAGGTTCTGGCGGGAACGAGCGCGCTGTGGTCTTTCATGATGATCCTGACGCCGCTGGGAACGGGGTTCAACTGGCTCGTCGGTTTGAGCTTGCCCGCAAAAAATGGATCCCTTGCTGAGTGTGTAAAACTCACGCAAGGAGGAAGGAAAGATGGGTAATCCGAGAGCTCGATATACGCAGGAATTCATGCTGGAAGCCGTGCGCATGGTC
>NZ_JBSIPA010000945.1:0-701 GCF_053574605.1 Caballeronia sp. M23-90
TGCAAGACCTTTGCCAGCGCCTGCTCCCTGAATTCGACAGAATACGTCTGTTTGGCATTCAACCTGCACCTCTGAGTTCTTCGGATTGGGAAAATTCAGAGGCGACATCTATTGTGACGCAGGGGGGTAACTGGCCAGCGACATGCAATGAAGCAAGTGTGCGGCACTTCGCGCGGCGCTGCGCACATCGCAAACCATCGGTCAGCAGGCGTATCCAGTCATCTCGCCGACTCGAGGCTGCATGCTTCATGCGATATGCGCTCTGCACCGCCACCGACCAGTTGCTTTCGATGCTCGGCCGCTGGGTCCGCAAATCCCTCAACGAAGCCAACAGCAGGGTTTCCGCAGCGCGGCCAGACCTCAAGGCACAGATGCACGACTTTGCCACCGCCGTTAAGGCCGTGGCCACCGACGAAAGTCTGACACACGATGAGCTGGTCGAGCAGCTTTGCGCGCTGGCAGATGCGGCGCTCAAACAGGAGACGCCCAGCCGCGCGAGCCTGGTTCGCTCGCAACTGATATCCAAACGGCGCGTCGCCCGCGCGATGCTCGCCAGGCTGCTGACACTGCCATTTGAGATAGGCTGAAGAAAGTGGAGATCAATGTTTCGTAGAATGAGCGAAATGGAGATCAAATGAATCGAGGACCGAAAGGCCGCTACACGAAGGAGTTTCGCGAGCAGGCGGTGAAGCTCGTTCTTG
>NZ_JBSIPA010000946.1:0-700 GCF_053574605.1 Caballeronia sp. M23-90
AACAGGTCGAGAATGACGGTCAGAAACAGCCAACCCTCGTCCGTCCAGATGTACGTGATGTCCGTAGTCCAGACCTGGTCGGGACGCGCGGGAGAGAAGTCTCGTTGCAGCAGGTCCGGTGCGACCGGCAGGCTGTGGTTGCTGTCGGTCGTGACCTTGAACCGGCGTTTGGTCTTCGCCTTGATGCCGTGCAGCTTCATGAGCCGCTGGACACGATCCTTGCTGACACGAATGCCCTGGGCCAGCAGTTGCTTCCACACGCGCGGCCAGCCGTACTCGCCTTTGGATTCAGCGTGCACGGCCTTGATGTGCACCAGCAGAGCGTCGTTGCTGATGCGTCGGCGCGCTCGGTCAGTATCGACATCGCGCGCCTTGCGCGCGTGGTAACCGCTGGGGCTGACACCCAGCACCTGGCAGGTCAGGGACACCGGCCATTGTCGGCTGTGAAGCTCGATCCAGGCGTACTTCATGCCGACACCTTTGCAAAGTACGCCGTGGCTTTTTCCAATATGTCGCGCTCCATCTTCACGCGTGCCAACTCCGCGCGCAGCCGGGCAATCTCCATCTGTTCTGGAGAAACCTGTTTGCCTGCGCCGTTCAGCTTCCCAGCGGCATCGGCCTTCACCCAGTTGTGCAGCGTCTTCGGGCTGATGCCCAGTATCTTCGCCACCGCCGCCATGCTCTGGCCGCCGCGGACCAT
>NZ_JBSIPA010000947.1:0-697 GCF_053574605.1 Caballeronia sp. M23-90
TCCAGATCGATGGTAGCGATCACCGGTGGTTTGAAGACCGGGCGCCAGCGTGCACGCTGCTGGTGTTTATTGACGATGCCACAAGCCAACTGATGACGTTGCACTTCACCGCGACCGAATCGACCTTCAGTTATTTCGAGGCCACGCGCAAATACATCGAGGCGCACGGCAAGCCCGTGGCACTCTATAGCGACAAGGCCAGCGTGTTTCACTGCAACCAGCACGCGAGCACGCCCGACAAGGGCGTGACCCAATACGGGCGGGCCTTGTACGAGTTGAACGTGGACACGCTGTGTGCCAACAGCAGTCAGGCGAAGGGACGCGTGGAGCGGGCCAATCTCACCTTGCAGGACCGGTTGGTCAAAGAGTTGAGGCTGCGCAAGATCGATACGAAGGAGGCCGCCAACGCGTATGCGCCCCACTTCATGGCCGACTTCAATGGGCGCTTCGCGAAGATCCCGAAGAGCGCATTTAACGCGCATCGGCCGCTCAGGGGCGATGAAGACCTCGACCTGATTCTGACGCACCGGGTATTGCGTTGCGTGTCGAACAGCCTGACATTGCAGTACGACCGGGTCATCTACATGCTTGACGACACGCCGCAAACGCGTGCCCTCGCCCATCACTACATCGATGTCTATGAATACCCGGATGGGCGTATCGAAATCCGGGCACATGGCAGCGCGCTGGCCTATCG
>NZ_JBSIPA010000103.1:0-16629 GCF_053574605.1 Caballeronia sp. M23-90
TGCTCGAAGCAGCGGCGGCGCGCGTGCGCGGGTATCACGAGAAGCAGCGAATCGAGTGTGGCAGCCATAGCTGGCAATACACTGAAGCCGACGGCACCATGCTCGGCCAGAAAGTCACGCCGCTGGATCGCGCCGGAATCTACGTGCCGGGCGGCAAGGCGGCGTATCCGTCGTCCGTGCTGATGAATGCGATTCCTGCGCGGGTTGCCGGTGTGAAGGAAATCGTGATGGTCGTGCCCACGCCGGACGGCGTGAAGAATCCGCTGGTGCTGGCGGCGGCGTTGCTGGGTGGTGTGGATCGCGTGTTCACCATCGGCGGCGCGCAGGCAGTTGGCGCGCTCGCGTACGGCACGCAATCCATCCCGGCCGTCGATAAAATCTGCGGCCCCGGCAACGCGTACGTGGCCTCGGCGAAACGGCGCGTGTTCGGCACGGTCGGTATCGACATGATCGCGGGACCGTCGGAAATCCTGATCATCTGCGACGGAACCACGGACCCGCGCTGGGTCGCCATGGATCTCTTCTCGCAAGCCGAGCACGACGAACTCGCGCAATCCATCCTGCTGTGCCCGGACGCCGCGTTCATCCAGCGCGTGGAAGACGCAATCAACGAATTGCTGCCCACGTTGCCGCGTCGCGACGTGATCCAGCGCTCGCTGGAAGATCGCGGCGCGTTGATCAAGGTCGCCGACATGAACGAAGCGTGCGCGATCGCCAACGACATCGCGCCGGAACACCTGGAGATTTCAGCGCTCGATCCGCATCAATGGGGCGCGCTGATCCGTCACGCGGGCGCGATCTTCCTCGGCCGCTACACGAGCGAAAGTCTCGGCGATTACTGCGCGGGACCGAACCACGTTTTGCCGACATCGCGTACGGCGCGGTTCTCATCGCCGCTTGGCGTGTATGACTTCATCAAGCGTTCGAGCGTTATCGAAGTCAGCGCGGAAGGCGCGCAGACGCTCGGGGAAATCGCAGCGGAACTGGCCTACGGGGAGGGCCTGCAGGCGCATGCCCGCAGCGCTGAGTACCGGATGAAAAACACGGCGCAGTAACACTACACTTATAGGAGGCGGCTCAAAAGCCGCCCGGAAGTTCGCAGACCATGACACGACCACAAGACATTCTCCGCCCCGACGTCCTCGCGATGACGTGCTATCCCGTGCCGAATTCCACCGGCCTGGTGAAGCTGGACGCGATGGAAAATCCGTATCGGCTGCCGGCAGAACTCGCGTCCAGACTAGGCGAACGGCTCGCCGATGTCGCGCTGAACCGCTATCCCGAGCCGCGCCCCACCGCGTTGATCGAGAAGATCAAGCGCGTGATGCAGGTTCCCGCTGCGTGCGAAGTCCTGCTCGGCAATGGTTCGGACGAACTGATCAGCATGATGTCGGTTGCGTGCGCGAAGCCCGGAGCCAAGGTGATCGCGCCCGTTCCGGGCTTCGTGATGTATGCAATCTCGGCAAAATTCGCGGGGCTGGAATTCATCGGCGTGCCTTTGAACGACGACTTCACGCTCGATGCCGACACGCTCATCGCCGCTATCGAAACGCACAATCCGGCGCTGGTGTATCTCGCGTACCCGAACAATCCCACCGGCACGCTTTACGACGACGCCGATATGGAACGCGTGATCGCGGCGGCATCGGGCAGTCTTGTCGTAATTGATGAAGCCTATCAGCCGTTCGCGCAGCAAAGCTGGCTGCCGCGCGCCGCCGAGTTCGACAACGTGGTGGTCATGCGCACGTTTTCGAAGCTCGGTCTGGCCGGCATCCGCCTCGGTTACCTGGCCGGCAAGGCGTCATGGATCACCGAGTTCGACAAGGTCCGCCCGCCTTACAACATCAACGTGCTGACGCAGGCGGCCGCGGATTTCATGCTGGATCACCTCGATGTGCTCGATGCCCAGGCCGCCGGACTTCGCCTCGAACGCACACGTCTGGAACAGGCCGTCGCAGCGCTCCCCGGCGCGACCGTTTATCCCAGCGCCGGCAACTTTCTGCTGGTTCGTGTTCCGGATGCCGCAGCCGTCTTCGAAACCCTGCTGACATCGCGGGTTTTGATCAAAAACGTGAGTAAAATGCATCCGTTATTGGCAAATTGCGTGCGTTTGACGGTTGGATCGGCGCAAGAGAACGCGCAAATGATCGCCGCTTTGAAACTCGCGTTGCACTGAATTCTCTTAAAAGTCCCGAAGGAAATACCATGCGCATTGCGGAAGTCGTTCGCAACACCAGCGAAACGCAGATCCGTGTGAAGCTCGATCTGGATGGCACCGGCAAACAAAAACTTGCGACCGGCGTGCCGTTTCTCGACCACATGCTGGACCAGATCGCGCGTCACGGCCTGATCGACCTCGACGTCGAAGCGCATGGCGACCTCCATATCGACGACCATCACACGGTCGAAGACACGGGCATCACGCTGGGCCAGGCGGTGGCGAAGGCAATCGGCGACCGCAAGGGCATTCGCCGGTACGGCCACTCGTACGTGCCGCTCGACGAAGCGTTGTCGCGTGTCGTGATCGACTTTTCGGGCCGTCCGGGCCTGGAATTCAACGTGCCGTTCACGCGCGCGCGCATTGGTACGTTCGACGTGGACCTGACCATCGAATTCTTCCGCGGCTTCGTGAATCACGCGGGCGTAACGCTTCACATCGACAATTTGCGTGGCATCAACGCGCACCATCAGGTGGAAACCGTCTTCAAGGCGTTCGGGCGCGCGCTGCGCATGGCCGTGGAATTGGACGAACGCGCGGCCGGGCAGATTCCATCTACCAAGGGCAGCCTCTAAAGCCGGATAAACGCCACGGTTTGCACCATGCAACGCCGTGACGGCCCGCGATGAACCTACTCAAATCGTTTATATCCCTGCTCGCGCTGATCAATCCGGTCGGCGCGATTCCGTTTTTCCTGAGCCTGACGACCGAAATGTCGCGCTCGGAAAAAGCGGGCACGATCCGGATCGCGTCCATTTCGGTGTTCTGCGTGATCGCGGTGACGGCATTGCTCGGACAGCAAATCATCGCGTTCTTCGGCATTTCCGTAGGATCGCTTGAAGTCGGCGGCGGGATCATCATGTTGCTGATGGCAATCAACATGTTGAACGCGCAGACTGGCAACGCGCGCTCCACGCCGGAAGAGCGGCACGAAGCCGAGATCAAGAACAGCATCGCGGTCGTGCCGCTGGCCATTCCTCTTCTGACGGGGCCGGGTTCGATCAGCACGGTAATCATCTATTCTGCAAGCGTGGCGCACTGGTACGACCGCATTGGTCTCGTCATGATTGGCGGCGTGCTGGCCGTGTTGTGCTACGGCGCGATGAGCCTGGCCGAGCCGATCGCAACCTGGGTCGGCCGAACGGGTATCAACATTGGTACGCGGCTGATGGGTCTGATGTTGTCGGCGCTGGCGGTCGAATTTATCGTCAATGGATTGAAGGCGTTGATCCCCTCCCTGAAATAGCGTTGTTTTAGTGACTTCGATGAAAACTTCGATAGCAATCGTGGATTACGGCATGGGCAACCTGCGCTCCGTGTACCAGGCGCTGTGCCATGCCGCGCCGGAAGCGGACGTGGCGATCGTCGAGCAGCCGGAAGCCATCCGTGCGGCCGACCGGATCGTGTTGCCGGGACAGGGCGCAATGCGCGACTGTATGGCGCATTTCAGCGCGTCGGGCTTGCAGGAAGCCGTCATGGAAGCCGCGCGGAACAAGCCGATGCTCGGCGTGTGCGTGGGCGAGCAAATGCTGTTCGACTGGAGCGAGGAAGGCGGCACTGACGGCACGAATGGCCTGGGTCTCGTGCCGGGCAAGGTCGTGCGTTTCGATCTGGAAGGGCAGTTGCAGGACGACGGTTCGCGCTTCAAGGTCCCGCAAATGGGCTGGAACCGTGTGCGTCAGGCGCAGCACCACCCGATCTGGGAAGGCGTGCCTGACGACTCGTTTTTCTATTTCGTGCATAGTTATTACGGTGTGCCGGACAACCCGGCGCACACGTCCGGCGAAACCCTGTACGGGGCGCCTTTCACGTCCGCGATTGCCCGCGATAACCTCTTCGCCACCCAATTCCATCCGGAGAAGAGCGCCGATGCCGGATTGCGCCTGTACCGTAACTTCGTTCACTGGAATCCGTGATGTCTGCGCGGCGTAATTCTGACGTTTTGGCTTATGCCGTTTGCAGCCGTGACGTGCGCATTACTTGTACTACACTAGCGAGACGGTAGGCGAAAAGCGGCGCTCCGCCCAGATTCGCAATCGTTCGATCAACCCTTTCCTTTAACGCTATTTCTATGTTGCTCATTCCGGCCATCGATCTAAAAGACGGTCAGTGCGTACGCCTCAAACAAGGCGATATGGACCAGGCGACCATTTTTTCCGAAGATCCGGCGGCAATGGCCCGGCTCTGGCTCGAGCGAGGCGCGCGGCGGCTGCATCTCGTCGACCTGAACGGCGCATTTGCCGGCAAGCCTAAAAACGAAGACGCCATCCGCGCGATCATCAAGGAAGTCGGCAGCGACATCCCGGTGCAGCTCGGCGGCGGGATTCGTGACCTGAATACCATCGAACGCTATCTGGACGATGGTCTGGAGTACGTGATCATCGGCACGGCGGCGGTCAAGAATCCAGGTTTCCTGCAAGACGCGTGTACCGCTTTTGCGGGCCATATCATCGTCGGTCTGGACGCGAAAGACGGCAAGGTCGCAACCGACGGCTGGAGCAAGCTGACCGGTCACGAAGTCATTGACCTCGGCCGCAAGTTCGAGGATTACGGCTGTGAAGCGATCATCTACACGGACATTGGCCGCGACGGCATGCTGCAGGGCATCAACATCGAAGCGACTGTGCGGCTCGCCCAAGCCGTCAAGATTCCGGTGATCGCAAGCGGCGGCCTGTCCAATATCGGCGATATCGACTCGTTATGCGAAGTCGAAGACGAAGGCATTGAAGGCGTAATCTGCGGCCGCGCGATTTACTCGGGCGACCTGGATTTCACCGCTGCGCAAGCACGCGCGGACAAACTGCGCGAAGCGGACGACGCCTGAAGCAGCATTGCTGCGCGGCGCTTCATTCAAGCCGCCAGCGTCTTTGATGGCCGCTCAATGCGCATTTGCGCCGACGCAGCATCTTTTCCCGATGGCGGTTTCAAGTCTGAGACCGCCGCGCCTTCGTCAGCATTCACTCGCAGCAAAACGGCATTTGCAAGACTATGGCTCTCGCTAAACGCATCATCCCGTGTCTCGACGTCACCGCTGGCCGCGTGGTCAAGGGCGTCAACTTCCTCGAATTGCGCGATGCGGGCGACCCCGTGGAAATTGCCCGTCGCTACGACGATCAAGGCGCCGACGAGCTCACGTTTCTCGACATCACCGCAACTTCGGATCAACGTGATCTGATCCTGCCGATCATCGAGCAGGTGGCGTCGCAGGTTTTCATTCCGTTGACCGTTGGCGGCGGCGTGCGGGCTGTCGAAGACGTGCGGCGGTTGCTGAACGCGGGTGCGGACAAGATCAGCATGAATTCGTCGGCGGTGTCGAACCCGCAACTGGTGCGCGACGCATCGGATAAACATGGTTCGCAGTGCATTGTGGTCGCGATCGACGCCAAGCGCGTCAGCACTGGCGACGAAACCCCGCGCTGGGAAGTGTTCACGCACGGTGGACGCAAGAACACCGGGCTCGATGTGATCGAATGGGCGCGCAAGATGGCGGAGTACGGCGCCGGGGAAATCCTGCTGACCAGCATGGATCGCGACGGCACCAAGAGCGGCTTCGACCTTGCGTTGACGCGGGCGGTATCGGACGCGATCTCGATTCCGGTGATTGCGTCGGGCGGCGTGGGGTCGCTTGCGCATCTCGCCGACGGCATCACCGAAGGTCACGCCGACGCGGTGCTTGCTGCCAGCATCTTCCACTATGGCGAACACACGGTCGGCGAAGCAAAACGCTTCATGGCGGATCAGGGTATATCGGTGAGGATTTAAGCGGTGACTGCACAAACTGAAGCGTCGGGCTGGCTCGACAAGGTCAAGTGGGACGACAACGGTCTCGTGCCGGTGATCGCGCAGGAATCCGCCACGGGCGACGTGCTGATGTTCGCGTGGATGAACCGCGAGGCGTTGGCAAAGACCATCGAATTGAAGCGCGCCGTGTATTACTCGCGCTCGCGCAAACGCCTGTGGTTCAAGGGCGAGGAGTCGGGACACGTGCAGCACGTTCACGAAGTCCGGCTCGATTGCGACGAAGACGTCGTATTGCTGAAGGTCGAGCAGGTATCGGGCATCGCTTGCCATACCGGCCGTCATTCGTGCTTTTTCCAAAAATTCGAAGGATCGGTGGAAACGGGTGACTGGCTCGCCGTAGAACCGGTCTTGATGGACCCCGAACATATCTACAAGTAATGACCGAATCCACGACTTCCACGCAAGACACGTTGCTGCGCCTCGCGGCGATTATCGACAGCCGCAAGGGCGGCGATCCGGAACAATCCTATGTTTCACGACTCTTTCATAAAGGTGACGACGCCGTTCTGAAGAAGATCGGCGAAGAAGCCACCGAAGTCGTGCTGGCCGCCAAGGACGCTCGGCACGGTGGTGCGCCCAACGCGCTGGTCGGTGAAGTGGCCGACTTGTGGTTCCATTGTCTCGTGATGCTGTCTCATTTCGATCTCGGTCCAGCGGAAGTCATCGCGGAACTCGAGCGGCGCGAAGGTACGTCGGGGATCGAAGAGAAAGCGTTGCGCAAGTCCCGCGACCGCGAGCAGGACGAAAACGGCCGCTGAAAAGCGGCGCCGGTTCGCATCGAAGGGCATCTGGAGGATGAAATGAATCAGCCGTACGAACCTTATCCACCGCCCGTCTACGAGAACCCGGCCGATTCCGAGCGGCTACGCGGACTGCGCACCCTGACTCACGTGCTGTACGCGCTCTATGCGGCCTATTGGCTGACCGGCGGATTGACGGTTCTGATTGCGATCATCATCAATTACCTGAAACGCGACGACGTCGTCGGGACGCCATATGAAGCGCATTTCCAGTGGCAGATCCGCACTTTCTGGTGGGCGTTGCTCGGGCATGTGATCGGCGTTGCGCTGATCTGGGTACTGATCGGTTTTCCCGTTCTGGCCGTGGTCGGAATCTGGACCTTGTATCGGGTCATAAAAGGCTGGCTGTTTTTGTACGAGAACAAGCCGTTGCAACCGCGCGCCTGGGTTTGAACCAGAACTTAACCGCGCACTGATAACCGGGATTTACCCGCGAGACACATGAGCCAAGAGAACTGTATTTTCTGCAAGATCGCCGCGGGAGAAATTCCGAGCAAGAAAGTCCATGAGGACGATGAATTCGTTGCTTTCCACGATATCAATCCGGCCGCCCCCGTCCATGTGCTGGTGATTCCGCGTAAACATATTGAGACACTGTCGAGCTGTACCGAAGCCGATGCGCCGCTGCTTGGTAGAATGCTGAGCCTGACGGCGCGCCTCGCCAAGGAACTCGGCGTTTCATACACCGGCGGCGACACAGGATTTCGTACGGTCATCAATACTGGGCCGGGTGGCGGGCAAGAGGTTTATCACATTCACGCACATATTCTTGCGGGCGAGCGGCCGTGGCGCCGGATGGGCTAGCAAGGCTGTTTTCATGTAATGAAATCGAAAGCGTCTTTTCATCGCAATATTGCGCGCGCAAACTGTCGGTTTAATCAGCGGAGCGTCAGTGCTCCGACTCGGGCCGAAAGGTCCACATTCTTCGCTGCGGGCAGCAATCCCGGTGAAGCCAAGGAGAGTTTTCAGTCATGGGTTCGTTGAGCATTTGGCATTGGTTGATCGTGTTGTTGATCGTGGCGCTGGTTTTCGGCACGAAGAAGCTGCGTAACATCGGCGGCGATCTGGGCGGCGCGGTGAAGGGATTCAAGGAAGGCATGAAAGAAGGCGAGACGCCGGCCGAGCAGCGCGAACTGCCGCGCAACGGCGCGGTGGACGTGGAAGCGAAGGACAAGACGCGCTCGAGCGACTACCGGTAAGCCAAGCCCGGCTCGGTTCTCCGTGTAGTTCCAGCCGTATTCATTCGTCACCTTCAGGATCTTCGATTCCATGCTCGACCTTGGTCTGACCAAAATGGCGCTGATCGGCGTCGTCGCGCTGGTAGTGCTCGGGCCGGAGCGTCTGCCCGGCGTGGCGCGGACGGCCGGCGCGCTGTTCGGGCGCGCGCAGCGGTACATCAACGACGTCAAGGCCGAAGTCTCGCGTGAGATGGAACTCGACGAGCTGAAGAAGATGCGTACCGAGTTCGAGACGGCGGCGTCGAACGTGGAGAACACGATTCACGACAACCTGCGCCAGCACGAGAACGAACTCAACGATGCCTGGAAGCAGGGCACATCGGTGTCCGACAGCGTCGCGGGCGGCGGCGACCCGGATCTGACGCATGTTTCGGGCGACACGTGGCGGTCATCGTCGGACAGCGGCACGTCGTCCGGCAAGCGCAAGAATTGGCGCGTCAAGCAGAGTGCCATTCCAAACTGGTATAAGCGTACGTCGTTACGCAAGACGCGCGTTCAGTCGGGCGCGGCGCGTGTAGCGCGGCATACGCCAGAAACGCTGCGCCGTCCGACGCGGTTTTTCTGATGACGCAGCCGCTTTGAATTCGCGAACACCAATTTCCCTTCCATCGATGAATCCCAGCAGAGGGCCGGCGTGAGCGACCCGCAACAGATTAAAGACGAGGCCGTCGAAGAGACGTTCATCTCGCACCTGGTCGAACTGCGTGACCGCATCATCCGCGCAGGCGCTTCAGTCATCGTCGTGTTTATCGGCCTGGTTTATTGGGCGCCCAATATCTTCAGGTTGCTCGCCCGGCCGCTGATGCAGAACTTGCCGAAGGACGGCAAGATGATCGTCACGGACGTCACCGGCTCGTTCTTCGTGCCGATGAAAGTGACCATGATGGTTGCGCTCGTGATCGCGTTGCCAATCGTGTTGTATCAGATCTGGGCGTTCATTGCGCCCGGGCTGTATCAGCACGAGAAGAAGCTGGTCGTGCCGCTGGTCGGAAGCAGCTACTTCCTGTTCCTGTGCGGCATGGCGTTCGCGTATTTCGTCGTCTTCCCGACCATTTTCCGCGTGATGGCGCATTACAACGCGCCGCTCGGCGCGGAAATGACGACGGATATCGATAATTACCTGAGCTTCGTGCTCACCATGTTCCTGGCGTTCGGCGTGACCTTCGAGGTCCCGATCATCGTGGTGATACTGGCACGCATGGGATTCGTGACGATCGCGAAGCTCAAGCAGATCCGGCCGTACGTGATCGTTGGCGCATTTGTGATCTCAGCGGTCGTGACGCCGCCGGACGTGTTCTCCCAATTGATTCTGGCCATCCCGCTGATCATTCTTTACGAGGTCGGCATCATTGCAGCGCGAGTCATAGTCGGGAAGGACAAAATCAAGGTGCAGGAAGCGGAAGCCACCGAGGACGCCAAAAGGGATGCCGAGTAAGCGGTTTGTCATCAGCTAACCTAAAGCATAAAGGCCGTTCCAACGTCGAGTTGGAACGGCCTTTTGATTTGCATCGTCCGGATAAGTTACTTACTCGTCGCCCTGATCTCCGCCCTGGTCGCCGCCTTCGTCGTCCGGTGATTGAGGCGCCTTGGGCTGCATCGGCCGCTTGCCGATCACCACATTCAGGTCCAGCTCCTTGCTCTTTCGCATCAAGTGAACTTTCACCGATGTCCCTGGCTTGATCTGCGCGACGACGTTCAGCAAACGCGTCGTGTCGGTGATGGCGTCGTCGTTGATGCTGATCAGAATATCGCCTGGCTTGATGCCGGCTTTGTCGGCGGGGCCGCCTTGCAGCACGCCCGCCACGATTGCGCCGGACTTCTGGTCGAGTCCGAACGATTCCGCGATTTCCGGCGTCACATCCTGCGGTTCAACGCCAATCCAGCCGCGGGTGACCGTTCCCGTCGTAATGATGCTTTCCAGCACGCTGCGCGCAGTCGATACCGGAATCGCAAAGCCGATACCAAGCGAGCCGCCGCTGCGCGAATAAATCGCGGTATTGATGCCGAGCAGATTGCCGTTCACATCCACGAGCGCGCCACCCGAATTACCCGGGTTGATCGCGGCGTCCGTCTGGATGAAATTCTCGAACGTATTGATGCCGAGGTGATTGCGCCCGAGCGCGCTGACAATCCCCATGGTCACCGTCTGCCCGACGCCGAACGGATTGCCTATGGCAAGCACCACGTCGCCCACGCGCGTCTGGTCCATGCGGCCGAGCGTGATGGTCGGCAGGTTCGTCATGTTGATCTTCAGCACGGCGAGGTCGGTTTCAGGATCCACACCAATCACCTTCGCCGATGACGTCCTGCCGTCTGCGAGTGCAACTTCAATTTGATCCGCCCCGTCGACGACATGCTGGTTCGTTAGAATGTAGCCTTCGGAGCTGACGATCACGCCTGAACCAAGATTCGACGCGGGAGTCTCGTCGCCTTTGCGCTTGTTTTTATCGCCGAAGAAGTACCGGAACAACGGATCTTTCGCGCGCGGGTCGGGCGGCAAAGTGCCGTCCTTGCTGGAAAAAACGTTGACCACGGCGGGCATCGCTTTTTGCGCGCCATCCGCATACGACGACTGAGCAGGCCGGGAACCAATGCTGGGAGCCACTTCCTGCAACGCGACGATCGGTTCGGCGAGCTGCTTGCCGAACGTTCCCTGGCGTTGAAGCCACTGCGGTTTCAAGGTCGCGACGATGAACATCAGCGCCAACAGCACGGTCACCGCTTGGGCAAAAAACAGCCAGAAGCGTCTAAGCATTTGATGGAATAGAGGAATTCATGGATCGGATTGAACTCGAATTGTATCTGAACAATCTGTTGGAAATAGGACGCTTCAAGGACTATTGCCCGAACGGATTGCAGGTTGAAGGCTCGCGTCGCGTCGGGAAACTGGCGACGGGCGTGACGGCATCGCTGGCGTTCCTCGAAGCCGCGATCGAATGGGGCGCGGACGCTGTGCTCGTGCATCATGGCTATTTCTGGAAGAACGAGGCGCCGCAGGTCACGGGACGCAAATATCAGCGGCTGAAAACGCTGCTTGCCAACGACCTTAACCTGTTTGCCTACCACCTGCCGCTCGACTCGCATCCCGAGTTCGGCAACAACGCGCAGCTCGGCGCGCGGCTCGGATTGATCGCGGACAACCGGTTCGGCGACCAGGACCTCGGCTGGATTGCGTCATTGCCCATGTCGCTGTCGCTCGAACACTTCACCGCGACAGTCGAGAACGAGCTCGGCCGCAAGCCGCTCGTGTTCGGCGACCCGGATATGGAATTGCGTCGCGTGGCGTGGTGTACGGGCGGCGCGCAAGGTTTCTTCGATGAAGCGATCGCCGCCGGCGCCGATGTCTACATTAGCGGCGAAGTGTCGGAGCAGACCATGCACATCGCGGCGGAAAGCGGCGTGGCATATGTTGCGGCCGGGCATCATGCGACCGAGCGTTATGGCGTTCAGGCACTCGGCGCCCATGTGGCCGAACATTTCGATATCGAGCACGTGTTTATTGATATCGATAATCCCGTCTGATTATCTTGCGCTGCAATAATTAATGATGCTCCGTAAATAACCCTTTCATTCAAGAGTGACTGAAAAGTGCGGGGAAACCCTTAAGAATGAAGGACTTCGAGCGTTTTTTGCTATTCAACTCTTGTAAATGACGACTCCATTCGCGCACACTAGCGTCGGTAGAACGGACTGACGGTATAAATCCAACTCAGAAGTGGGGCGTGTGATGCGAGACAACGAAGATCAACGCGTCGACGGCGGCCGCAGGACCTGGCTGATTGCGACAACCGTAGCAGGCGGACTTGGTGGCGTAGCCACTGTCATTCCGTTTGTCGGTTCGTTTGCACCGTCGGAAAAAGCCAAGGCGGCAGGCGCGCCGGTCGAAGTAGATATATCCGGTCTCAAGCCTGGCGACATGATGACTGTCGCCTGGCGCGGCAAGCCGGTGTGGATCGTGAACCGCACTGACGAAATGCTCGCCGACGTGAAGAAAGCCGATCCCGAACTCGCCGATCCGCATTCGAAAAAAGAATTCACGATGCCGCTGCCGGAATACTGCAACAACGAATTCCGCTCGCGCCCGGAGCACAAGAACCTGTTCGTTGCCGTCGCCGTTTGCACGCATCTCGGCTGCACACCCACGCCGCGCTTCCAGGAAGGCGCGCAACCCAATCTCCCCGATGACTGGCCCGGCGGTTTTCTCTGCCCCTGCCACGGTTCGACCTACGACATGGCCGGCCGCGTCTTCAAGAACAAGCCAGCGCCGCAGAACCTCGACATTCCGCCGTACATGTTTACCTCGGCGACGTCACTCGTGATTGGCAAGGACGAAAAGGGAGAAGCGTAATGGCGACGAACAAAGACGTTGAGACAAGCGGATTCCTGGGCTGGATCGACAGGCGTTTTCCGCTGACATCGACCTGGAAAGCGCACGTCTCCGAATACTACGCGCCGAAAAACTTCAACTTCTGGTACTTCTTCGGCTCGCTTGCACTGCTGGTGCTCGTGATCCAGATCGTCACCGGCATTTTCCTCGTGATGAACTACAAGCCCGACGCGACGCTGGCGTTCGCATCGGTCGAGTACATCATGCGCGAGGTGCCGTGGGGCTGGCTCATCCGCTACATGCATTCCACGGGCGCGTCGATGTTCTTTGTCGTCGTCTATCTGCATATGTTCCGCGGACTGATGTACGGGTCGTATCGGAAGCCACGTGAACTTGTCTGGATCTTCGGCTGCGCTATTTTCCTGTGCCTGATGGCCGAAGCGTTCTTCGGTTATTTGCTGCCGTGGGGACAAATGTCGTTCTGGGGCGCGCAGGTGATCGTGAACCTGTTCTCGGCCATCCCGTTTATCGGCCCGGATCTGTCGCTCTGGATTCGCGGCGATTACGTCGTATCCGACGTCACGCTGAACCGGTTTTTCGCGTTCCACGTGGTCGCCATCCCGCTGGTCCTGATCGGGCTGGTCGTCGCGCATCTGGTCGCGTTGCACGAAGTCGGATCGAACAATCCGGACGGTATCGAAATCAAGGCGAAGAAAGACGAGAAGGGCATTCCGCTCGATGGCATCCCGTTCCATCCGTACTACTCGGTCCACGATTTCATGGGTGTGTGCGTGTTCCTGTTCATCTTCGCGGCGATCGTGTTCTTCGCGCCGGAAATGGGCGGCTACTTCCTGGAAGCCAACAATTTCGTTCCGGCGAACCCACTGCAGACGCCAAACGAAATCGCGCCGGTCTGGTACTTCACCGCCTTCTACGCAATGCTGCGCGCGACCACCGATCCGTTCAAGATCGTGCTGATGGTGATCATCGCGTTGCTTGGCGTTCTGGCGTTGTTGCGCGGGCGCGGCAAGTGGCGCTTCGGCTTGCCGGTGCTGGCGTTGCTCGTGATCGTGTTCATGGCGCTGACCGAATCGAAATTCTGGGGCGTGGTGGTGATGGGAACGGCGGTGGTATCGCTCTTCTTCCTTCCGTGGCTTGACCGGAGCCCGGTCAAATCCATCCGATACCGCCCGCTTTTCCACAAGGTCTTCTACGGCGTCTTTGTGTTCGCGTTCTTCGTGCTCGGCTATCTCGGCACAAAACCGCCGTCGCCGGCCAGCACGTTGATTGCGCAGATATGCGCGCTGATTTATTTCGGCTTTTTCCTCGGCATGCCTTTCTGGACGACGCGCGGCCGCTTCAAGCAGCCGCCTGACCGCGTTCAGTTCAAGCCGCATTGACCTCGCTTGGGATATGGCCGCAGCCAGATTGCATGGGACCAGGGTAAGGCGCTCAGCGCCAACTCTGGTCGACACAGGAGACACAACGATGAAAAAATGGCTCTCTGCCCTCGTGCTGATCGGGGCGTCGCTGGTCGCGTTCGGCTTGACGCCGGCGCACGCGCAAGAAAACCCGCAGCTCGACGCCGCGCCCGACAGTTCGGAAAATTTCGCTTCGCTCCAACATGGCGCAAAATTGTTTGTAAACTACTGCCTGAATTGCCACAGCGCGAATTTGATGCGTTACAACCGGCTGACGGACATTGGCATCGATCCGAAGGAAATCCAGGCGAACTTGCTGTTCACCACGGACAAGATCGGCAACACGATGACCGTCGCCATGCGTCCGGACGATGCAAAAGCGTGGTTCGGTTCGGCGCCGCCGGATTTGTCGGTGGAGGCGAGGGCGCGCGGCAAGGACTGGATCTACACGTATTTGCGCAGTTTTTATCGCGACGACACCCGGCCGACCGGCTGGAACAACCGGGTGTATGAAAACGTCGCAATGCCGCATGTGCTGTGGGAGTTGCAGGGCACGCGCACCGCAAAATTCGATACCGAAGTCGACGAAAAAACTGGCGAAAAGGTGAAACATTTCGCGGGTTATACCCAAGTCACTCCGGGGACGATGTCGCCAGTAGATTATGATTCGGCTATGGCCGATCTGGTTTCGTACCTTTCGTGGATGGCGGAACCGGCCCAGCAGACGCGAAAACAGCTGGGCGTCTGGGTCCTGATGTTCTTGGGAATTTTGAGCTTTTTGGCATGGCGCCTCAACGCGGCATACTGGAAGCAGATTAAATAACACGCCGCGATCGGTGTGGGTCAGCGTCGACAAAGCGCCTCGCAGAAGGCGCTTTTCGCACGCTGGCCCTTATGTTTTCTGAAGGGACTTTTAATCATGATGGTTTTGTACTCCGGCACTACTTGCCCGTTCTCCCAGCGCTGCCGGCTGGTGTTGTTCGAAAAGGGCATGGACTTCGAAATCCGCGACGTTGACCTGTTCAACAAGCCCGAAGACATCGCAGTGATGAACCCGTACGGCCAGGTGCCGATTCTGGTCGAACGCGACCTGATCCTGTACGAATCGAACATCATCAACGAATACATCGACGAGCGCTTCCCGCATCCGCAACTGATGCCCGCCGATCCGGTCCAGCGCGCGCGTGCCCGGCTGTTCCTGCTGAATTTCGAGAAAGAGCTGTTCGTGCACGTCGGCACGCTCGAGAACGAAAAGGGCAAAGCCGCCGAAAAGAATCACGAGAAGGCGCGCAACGCGATTCGCGATCGCCTGACGCAGCTTGCGCCCATCTTTCTCAAGAACAAGTACATGCTCGGCGAAGAGTTCTCCATGCTCGACGTCGCCATTGCGCCGCTCCTGTGGCGCCTGGATCACTATGGCATCGAGCTGTCGAAGAACGCCGCGCCTTTGATGAAGTATGCCGAGCGGATCTTTAGCCGTCCGGCTTATATCGAAGCGCTGACGCCTTCGGAAAAAGTGATGCGTCGCTGACGTATCCGATCGCGGAGCGCGCCGGGTCGACTGGCGGCGTTTCGCATCGATAGAGGACAAGCCGATGCAAGAAATCTCCACCAAGCCGTATCTGTTGCGCGCGCTCTATGAGTGGTGCACGGATAACGGCTTCACGCCGCACATAGCAGTTCGTGTGGATAACGGAACGCGCGTGCCGCGGCAATTCGTGCGTAACGACGAGATCGTGCTCAACATCAGCTTCGAGGCGACGAGCCAGTTGCAGATGGGCAATGAGTGGATTGAGTTCAGCGCGCGGTTTTCCGGCAAGTCGCACAAGATCGAGGTGCAGGTCGCCAACGTGCTCGCTATCTACGCGCGTGAAAATGGCCAGGGCATGGCGTTTCCGGTCGATCCCGCAGCACTGGGCGCGGCGCCCGATGTCTCGGGTCTGGATGGACCGCGTTCATCGGAATTGGGTCCGGACGAGAGCGGCGCCGAGCGCATAGAACGCCGTGAACCGGCCGCGTCAACACGAGATGACGACGAGTTGCCTCCCGACGACGATGGATCAAAATCCACTGGCCGGGCTCACCTCAAGGTCGTCAAATGAAGTAATATCGCTGACTTCGCCGGCTTAGCTCATCAGGTAGAGCAGTTGATTTGTAATCAGAAGGTGGCGGGTTCGAGTCCTGCAGCCGGCACCAGATTAGTTTCAAAAAGTAGTCAGATGTAATTGAACCCCGCGCCCGGCAACGGTCCGCGGGGTTTTTACTTTGCGACCCTCGACGCAGCGCTTACGCCGCGTTCCTGATCCATTCCCCAGGGAACGCCTGCGGCTTGATATTCTTTTCACAAACCCCTTGCGCAACCCGTGAGGGCGCACTAGAATTCGGCCTCTTCGCTTCTGGGTGAGGTGAAGAGAAGCGGGAAGTAGGGGATTCGCAGTTCTATTCCGGTAGCTGGAGAGCCATGCAGGACGGCCCTCGCAGGGAATTGAGGTCCAGGTGGTCGTGATTTGGAGTTTGTCACGATGCGGTAAAAAACCTGTTGACGAAAAGCGAAACGTTCTACATAATCTCGTTTCTGTGCTGCAAACGCAGCGACGCGAAAGCGGTGGTGTTCTGAGGGATGGGATGCTGCGGTTTTGGTGAATGTTCTTTAAAAACTAACAGCCGATAAGTGTGGGCGCTTGGTGTTTTGCTTTAGAGCGTGGTGGTGTCTTTCGGGGCGCTGCCGTGAAGCGAAAGTATCAAGTCTCACACTAGTATTAAGGTAGGTTTTGAGCGTCTTTTCAGAGATGGAAAGATGGGAGGAACTTGTCAGTACGTTGAG
>NZ_JBSIPA010000948.1:0-692 GCF_053574605.1 Caballeronia sp. M23-90
CGCCGCCGAACTTCTTCGACAACACCGTTGCGATTGCTGCCGTCAGCGTGGTCTTGCCGTGGTCGACGTGACCAATCGTGCCTACGTTGACGTGCGGCTTGGTCCGTTCGAATTTACCTTTTGCCATTTTCGACTCCTAACAGGAATTTTTCCGTACCTTGCGCCGCGCGCAAACAGTGTGGACTATGTTGCTGGTGCCCATGAGCAGGATCGAACTGCTGACCTCTCCCTTACCAAGGGAGTGCTCTACCACTGAGCCACATGGGCGGACCTTGATGCTGGAGCGGGTGAAGGGAATCGAACCCTCGTCATAAGCTTGGAAGGCTTCTGCTCTACCATTGAGCTACACCCGCTTGGGTCTAACGATTCCCGACGCTTGCTACATGTTCTGGTGGAGGAGGTTGGATTCGAACCAACGTAGGCGTAAGCCAACAGATTTACAGTCTGCCCCCTTTAGCCACTCGGGCACCCCTCCGCAGAGAACTGACGATTATGAGGTTAGTCAGACACTTTGTCAAGCCATCAGCGCCTACCACATTTCGACGTCTCTCACTTATAAGTGATTTGTAAACGCAAAAACCCCACCTTGCTGGGGTGGGGTTTTAGCGACTGCGATGAGATGCAGAGGATGAGGAGCCTGACGATTACCTACTTTCACACGGGTATCCGCACTATCATTGGCGTGGAGTCGT
>NZ_JBSIPA010000949.1:0-658 GCF_053574605.1 Caballeronia sp. M23-90
CACGACGTGCTGGTGTTGCTCTTCAACGAGACAGTCGAGACCGCGCGCGAGCGCGGGTATCTCTCCGGGGAACACTTCAGCGTCGACGGCACGTTGATTCAGGCATGGGCCGGGCACAAGAGCTTTGTGCCCAAGGCAAGTCCAGACGATGATGACACGCCTCCTGACGAACCGCCCACGCCGAATGACAATTGGCACGGACAGAAACGCAGTAACGAGACACATCAATCCACGACTGACGAGCAGGCGCGCCTGTTTCGCAAGAGCAAGGGAACTGGAGCGATGCTCTGTTATATGGGGCATGTACTGACCGACAACCGGCGCGGGCTTGGTCGTCAACGCACAGGTGACTCTGGCGACGGGCACCGCCGAGCGCGACGCGGCCGAGATGATGCTCGCTGATGCCGCGAGTGTTGCGCTGCTCGGCATCACGGTGGGCGCGGACAAGAACTACGACACTGCCGGCTTCGTCGCCAGTTGTCGCGCGAATCGCGTCACGCCGCATGTAGCACAAAACGATGGACGTCCAGGAGGTTCAGCAATTGACGAGCGAACTACACGCTGGCCGGGTTACGCGATAAGCCAGCAAAAACGTAAGCGCATTGAGCAGGTATTCGGATGGGGCAAGACAGTTGGACGAATTCGCCAGGTCATGTAT
>NZ_JBSIPA010000950.1:0-657 GCF_053574605.1 Caballeronia sp. M23-90
GGGCAGTATTTCTATCTCTATCTGTTCATGGACGTGTTCAGTCGGATGGTCGTCGGCTGGCAGGTCTACGCTGAAGAGAGCAGCGCCCAGGCCAGCGAGCTTCTGAAGGACCTATGTGCGCGTGAGGCGATCAAACCGGGTCAGGTAATTTTGCATTCGGATAACGGCGGCCCAATGAAGGGTGCCACGATGCTCGCCACCCTGCAGGCTCTGGGTGTCATGCCGTCATTGAGTCGACCGGGCGTGAGCAACGACAACCCGTTCTCGGAATCGTTGTTCAAAACACTGAAGTATCGGCCGGCCTTTCCTCTGCAGGCGTTCGACACTCTATTTGCCGCGCGCGCTTGGGTCACCGTGTTGGTGCGCTGGTATAACCACGAACATCGTCACAGCGCGATCCGTTTCGTCACGCCTGCCCAACGGCACGCCAACCTCGACCAGCAGATCCTCGATCGCCGCGCGATGCTCTACGAGGCGGCAAAGCAGCGCAATCCGCTACGATGGAAAGGCCCCACTCGAAACTGGAAGCGCGTAAAAACGGTCCATCTGAATCCCGATCAGATAGACAACTTCGAACCCATCAAACGCGACCACCGACAGGAGCAAAAAGCCGCCTAAATCTAATCGTTGAGGCGACATCTAGCTTGAAATCTACCG
>NZ_JBSIPA010000951.1:0-649 GCF_053574605.1 Caballeronia sp. M23-90
CCGGAGGCATCGAGCAGACTTCCGCGCCGCGCCTGGTTCGCAAAGTCGATCAGCAAGATCGCGTTCTTTGTCACGAGCCCCATCAGCATGATGAAGCCGATGATCGAAAACATGTTGAGCGTGCTGCGGGACATGGCGTGTCCCTTGCCGGAGGCATCGAGCAGACTTCCGCGCCGCGCCTGGTTCGCAAAGTCGATCAGCAAGATCGCGTTCTTTGTCACGAGCCCCATCAGCATGATGAAGCCGATGATCGAAAACATGTTGAGCGTGCTGCCGAACAGCAGCAACGCGGCCAGCACGCCGATCAGCGTGAGCGGCAAGGACGCCATGATCGCGAGCGGCTGCAGGAAGCTGCCGAATTGCGACGCAAGGATCATGTAGATGAAGATCACGGCCAGCGCCAGCGCCTGCACGGCGTAGATGAACGACTCGTTCATGCTCTTCGTGGAGCCGCCGAAGCGGTATCGGTAGCCGGCCGGAAGGTGCATGTCGTCAAGTGTCTTCTTGACGTCCGCGGCCACTTCGCCCGGCGAGCGCCCGGTCACGTTCGCCGATATCTCGACCTCCCTCGACAAATCCCGGCGGCTGATCACATCGGGCCCGGTGGTTTCGGTGATCGCGGCGACCTGGCGCAGCGGCACGAGCAAGA
>NZ_JBSIPA010000952.1:0-638 GCF_053574605.1 Caballeronia sp. M23-90
CATCGTGTGGATGAGCCGATGCAAGCCGCGCCGCAAGCACGCTTCCGCCTACAAAAACGGATGCGCTCGTCATGCCCGTCACGACGCGTTGAACGAGTAGCGCATGGGTATCGGAAACGAGACCGCCCGCGATCATCAGGACCGCCGTCAGCACGCATCCCCAAATGAAACACACGCCCGCCGGCCAGCGGCGCGCGAGCAATGGGAAAGTCAGCGCGCCGAGCAGATAACCGAGCGCGTTTGCCGTGTTCATCGCGCCGGCTTGCGCGAAACTCCAGCCGAGATCGGCTTTCATGGCGGGCAATAACAGCGCGTAGGAAAACCGCGTGAGGCCGAGTGCAATCGCGGTGCCGAACGATAAACCCACCGCAAGCACGAGCGTTGTGCGCCGTGAGTGCGCTATGTCCGATGCAGGAAAGTATGGTGCCGCGGTGTTACGGGGTTCGTCGATCATCGGCTGGGCGGCTTGAGCTTTCGGGATGCGTGCAACGCAACAAGTGCAGTAGAAGCGCCACCATGATAATGCGACACTTCTACTTCTTGCTCGATACCCGCGACGGAATCGCGCTCGTGCACGCCGCCACACATCCCAGCACGAGCGCAACGCCGGTCACGACCAGCGCGCCATTCGCGAGTCC
>NZ_JBSIPA010000953.1:0-622 GCF_053574605.1 Caballeronia sp. M23-90
TCAAAGCTTACTCCCTGTAGGCAAGGATATGTTTATGAGTTCGCGTCATCTAAGAACAAAGTCGTGAGCAAACCTCTACGGGGACAGAACAAATCTGCTGCACCGATTCCTTCGATGTATGCAGCAACGCGCCCGCTTCTCCCAACGTCACGATCACGGCTTTCACGCCCTTGCCGAGCAGGACGTCGGCGGCTTTGCGTGCATCGTCGACTGAGGCGATTTCAACGCCGGTCAGCGCTGTCGCTTCAGTTTCGTTCGGCGTGATGTAGTCGCACAGCGGGAAGATGTCGTCATCGAGCGTGAACGCGGGCGCCGGATTGAACACGGTCGTCACGCCATGACGATGCGCGATTTCAAGTCCGCGCTTCGCCGCCGCAACAGGTTGTTCGAGTTGCGTGACGAAGACCGCGGCGGATGCAATATCGGCCTCGATAGCGTCCACGTCTTCCGGGCACAAATGTCCAGCCGCGCCCGACGCCACGATGATCGCGTTGCCGCCGGATTGAACACGGTCGTCACGCCATGACGATGCGCGATTTCAAGTCCGCGCTTCGCCGCCGCAACAGGTTGTTCGAGTTGCGTGACGAAGACCGCGGCGGATGCAATATCGGCCTCGATAGCG
>NZ_JBSIPA010000954.1:0-617 GCF_053574605.1 Caballeronia sp. M23-90
GAGGCTCCGACTGTTTGTATGCATGCGGTTTCAGGATCTATTTCACTCCCCTCCCGGGGTTCTTTTCGCCTTTCCCTCACGGTACTGGTTCACTATCGGTCGATCACGAGTATTTAGCCTTGGAGGATGGTCCCCCCATCTTCAGACAGGATTTCACGTGTCCCGCCCTACTTGTCGTACACCTAGTTCCACACATCCGCTTTCGCCTACAGGGCTATCACCTGCTATGGCCACACTTTCCAGAGTGTTCGGCTAACGGTCGTGCTAAAGAGTACAGGCTGATCCCATTTCGCTCGCCACTACTTTGGGAATCTCGGTTGATTTCTTTTCCTGCGGTTACTTAGATGTTTCAGTTCACCGCGTTCGCTTCACGTAACCTATGTATTCAGTTACGGATGACCCAGAAGGGCCGGGTTTCCCCATTCGGACATCTACGGATCAAAGCTCGTTTGCCAGCTCCCCGTAGCTTTTCGCAGGCTACCGCGTCCTTCATCGCCTGTGATCGCCAAGGCATCCACCACATGCACTTGTTCGCTTGACCCTATAACGAGTGCGTCTCCGAGACTCCTCCCGACTCCGAACCGAAGTTCAGCTTCGAGGGAAACCTCTTTCACACC
>NZ_JBSIPA010000955.1:0-609 GCF_053574605.1 Caballeronia sp. M23-90
CGATGAATACGACGCGCTGCTTCCTTGGAAGATGCCGGTCGACATTCCCTGATCGCGCGTCCCCCTACACCGGCTACACTCCAACGGCGTGCACCTTCAGAGGGGCGTCGTTGATGGATCGCATACCTTCGGCCAACGAGGCGGCATTGCTCGGGCGCATCGGCAGCGGCGAATGGTTCGTGATTGGTTCAAGTCTCCAGCGCACGTGCGAAGCGGACGGCGATCTCGTAGTTCAAATGAACGATCTTCGGGGTGCGTATCACGATAACGCGGGTTCAATGCAAGTCACCTACAGCATCGAGCCAGGCCAAGTGTAGCGGTGCTTGCGCGCCTCGCTTGAGGCGTCGGAAATACACCCGCACGCCGGCACCACGAGGCTCTGCTGCCGGCTTCGATATTTGCCGAGAAAGTAGGCGTTTTCCGAGGTTCCGGCCAAGCCTCGGAAAATATCTGGAGGCACATGCAGCGCACCTACGGCTGCCAAAAAAATCCCCAAGGCAAGCGCCTTGGGGATTGTCGAAAGTTGCTACAAGAACAGCTGAGCAGTTGCTCGCCGTGCTACCTCAAGCGAATCGTCCGCGGCGGCGAACATATCGCCTTGCCGTGTAG
>NZ_JBSIPA010000956.1:0-595 GCF_053574605.1 Caballeronia sp. M23-90
TTGATGTTGAAGCTGGTCGTGGTGTCCATCCAGTTCGACAGGAACGCGTTCACGACCGCCTGCTCCGTCGCGGGACTCGTGCCTTTCCAGACGCCGGTCTGCCCGCCGTTCCAGACGTCCAGCGGACTGCTGTCGCGAATGGTCCAGCCGCGTTGGACATCGGTCACGCCCACACCGTTATCCATTTCCTGCGCGCCCTTCAGCACGTAGAGGAAGTTGCGAATCGGCTCCGGTCTGCCACTGGCCTGATACAGGTTGTTGAGCAGCCCGTATGCATATTGCCAGTCGGTCGGCATGTGGACGTTATGCGCGCCCGAGCCCGGGTTCAACAGGATCTGCAGGTAATACCACTGGTTGGCCTTCACGTAATGCGCCACGGGGCTGCCGAACATACTGTTGTCGGCAGGGAAACCCTGGATATGCGGCGACACGTTGAAGACGAAGCGCCAGTATCCGCACCAGCCGCGCGTTTCGGCCTTGGGCGCTTTTTCCTCGTTCACCCAGGCAGCGGGGCAGTTTGTTTCCAGCGAAAAGTCCTGGGCAAGCTCCCACGACTTCATCAGTTGCCACTGCGCCGTACCGTACAGGTTCTTCT
>NZ_JBSIPA010000957.1:0-594 GCF_053574605.1 Caballeronia sp. M23-90
CTCCGGGCAGAGGAGCCCCGGGCAGGAAAGCCGAAGATCTTCATACCGGCGCTGCACGATCGGGGCGGTCGCGGACTCCATCGGGATCGGGGATGAACACGTAGCCCTGGCCACGCACGGTCTGGACCGCGAACCAGCAGGCCTGCACGGCAAAGAGCACGACCAGTGAAATGAGCGCCATGCGCCCGAACAGCGAGTTGAACGGGTTGCTCCGGGCAGAGGAGCCCCGGGCAGGAAAGCCGAAGATCTTCATACCGGCGCTGCACGATCGGGGCGGTCGCGGACTCCATCGGGATCGGGGATGAACACGTAGCCCTGGCCACGCACGGTCTGGACATGGCGCGGACTCGCCGGATCTTCTTCGATGATCCTGCGCAAGCGCCAGATGGGAACGTCGAGGCTGCGGTCGTTGAAGGTTGCATCGTCACGATGCACGAGATCGTGAATCAACACGCGCGACAACACCTTGTACGGATGCTTGACCAGTACTTTGAGCAAGGCAAACTCGCTGTCGCGCAACGCAATGCGCTCGGTGCCGCTCACCAGCGCGCGCGTGACGAAGTCGAGCTCGAAGCGGCCGAAACGCTCGCTGGA
>NZ_JBSIPA010000104.1:0-16597 GCF_053574605.1 Caballeronia sp. M23-90
TGATCTGTTTATCGCGCGGGAATTTGCCGTCGTCCACGGCAACGCGGCTCGCGCCGACTGCCGCGCGATAAACAGATCGGCGCGACAGGCAAGACCGTTGATGCAAGCATCTATATCGCCTTTGGGATCTCGGGCGCCGTGCAGCATTTGCAGGGCATCAAGGATTGCCGCCACGTGATTGCAGTGAACCTCGACGCCAGTGCTCCGATAGCAAAACGCGCGAACCTCACGATCATCGGCGACGCGGCCGAAACGATTGCAGCACTGACCGATGCCGCCGCCGCAGCACGCAGCGCACGTGCAAATCCTGGCGCGATGGCTGCGCACGGCAGCAATGTGCCGAACGCAGCAAAGCTGGAAGGAGCGCTCGCATGAACTCCAACGCATCGACGGCGAAACGCGCGGCGCGAATCGCGGTGCTCGTATCGGTTGGCCGTCATCCCGTGAGTGGCACTCAGCGCTATAGCCGCAACGACGCCGCTGCGCTGACCCTCGCCACATCGCTTGCCGCAAGACATCACGCGACGCTCGACGTGATCCACGCCGGCGACCCCACGAACGCGGCGCTGCGCGAATACCTCGCGCTGGGCGCGGCGAAAGTCGAAGTGCTCTCGGTGGCCGAGGGTGATGAAATAGCGCCGTCATTGAGCGTTCGCCTGAAGGGCTACGACCTTATTCTCACCGGCACACGCGCGGAAGGCACGCAGGACAGCGGCATGTTGCCGTATCAACTTGCCGACGCCCTCGACATGCCGTTGCTTGCGTCCGCGGTGGACATCGAGGTCGAAGCGGACCACGTGACGGTCCGGCAATTCCTGCCGAAAGGTTTGCGCCGCCGCGTGCAGGCGAAGCTTCCGGCGCTGATCGCCGTGCATCCGATGGCCAACGCCACGCCGCGCTACGCGTACGCAAAGCTGCGCGAAGGTTCCATCGAAAAGGTGCTGGTGAGCGCCGCCAGCGCGTCGGACAACACGGCTTGGTCCATCAAACCCGCGACCGCGAAACCGGTCCGTCTGGCCGCTGCTGAGAAACGCTCGGGACACGCGCGCATGCTCTCCGCGACGACGACTGAAAGCCGCGGCGGAAGCGTCGTAATTGAAGGGACTTCCGTCGAAAAAGCACAAGTGATCCTGGCGTATTTGCGCGAGCATCAACTCGTGGATTATTGATTTGCCATATGAAATTTCCCGCGCGTTCAAGGTCGCACGGGGCACCAAAACTCGGAGTACACGATGAAAGTTTCCGCTGACGTTCGTGCAATGATCGAACGCCGCAAGAAGGGCCACACGCTCGAAGCGCCGTTCTACGCGAGCGAGGAAATTCACGCACTGGACATGGACGTGATCTTCCGCAAGCACTGGATTCAGGTTGCGGTCGAGCCGGATGTGCCGGAAGCGGGCGACTACATGACAGTGGAACTCGGCAACGATTCCATTTTGATCGTGCGCGACGACGACATGCAGATCCGTGCATTTCATAACGTTTGCCGCCATCGTGGCGCGCGTCTGTGCAGTTCGGAAAAGGGTTCGCTTGGGAATATCGTGTGTCCGTACCATAGCTGGACCTACAACCTGAACGGCGATCTGATGTTCGCCGAGCATATGGGCGAGCAGTTCGACAAATGCAAGCACAGTTTGAAGAAGGTCCATCTCGAGAACCTTGCCGGGCTGATTTTCATCTGCCTCGCAGAAACGCCGCCTGCCGATTTCGCGGTGCTGCGTGCGTCGATGGAACCTTATCTGCTGCCGCATGGTCTTGCCAATTGCAAGGTCGCGGCTTCGATCGACATCATTGAAAAGGGTAACTGGAAGCTCACGATGGAGAACAACCGCGAGTGCTATCACTGCGTCGCGAACCATCCTGAACTGACCATCTCGCTCTACGAATACGGCTTTGGTTATCAACGTTCCGCCGATAATGAAGAAGCAATGGCCGCGTTCGACAAGACCGTTGAAGAGCGCACGAAGCAATGGGAAGCGATGAACCTGCCGTCGAAGGAGATCGATCGACTCGCAGACCTCGTCACTGGCTTTCGTACGCAACGCCTGCCGCTCGATCGCAGCGGCGAGTCGCAGACCATGGACGCCAAGGTTGCATCGACAAAGCTCCTGGGCGGTTTCGAGCAAGCGGATCTCGGCGGCCTGTCGTTCTGGACGCAACCGAACTCATGGCATCACTTCATGAGCGATCACATCGTAAGCTTCTCGGTGATTCCGCTGTCAGCGGGTGAAACGCTCGTGCGCACCAAGTGGCTGGTGAACAAGGATGCGCGCGAAGGTATCGATTACAACGTGGATAACCTCACGGCCGTCTGGCGCGCGACCAACGATCAGGACCGCGCGCTGGTTGAATTTTCGCAGCTCGGCGTGACCAGCAGCGCATATGAGCCGGGTCCTTATTCGCCTTTCACCGAAGGCCTCGTGGAGAAGTTTTGCGAGTGGTATATCGGGCGTCTCGAAGACTACGCGAATACGCCGGATGAAGCGGTCGTGCCGTCTTCGCACGGCGAGAAAGTCGTGTCGTTCAAGCGTTGATTACAACGCGGCACTCAGGTCTTAAGCGGAGAAACAGATGATGCGCGATCAGGCGACGTTCGAGCCCGCCCCGAACCGAGTCACCCAGCCCGAGTTCTGGGGCAAGCTTCCGGCGCGCTGGGACAGCGATACCGACGACACACTCGTCTGCTGCCACGTGCGTCAGGAAACGCATGACGTAAAGAGTTTTTTCTTTCGCGCGCCGAATGAGCGGACCTTTGTTTTCGAACCGGGCCAGTTCATTACGCTTGAACTCGAGATAGACGGCGAGTCGATCAATCGCTGCTACACCATTTCGTCGCCTCCCACACGGCCGCATACCATCTCGATTACGGTGAAGCGCGTGCCGGGCGGAAAGGTTTCGAACTGGCTTCACGATAACCTGCAGACCGGTGGCAAGGTTCGCGTGCTGGGACCCGCCGGTGAATTTACCTGCGCGCGGCATCCGGCGCGCAAGTTTCTGTTTTTATCGGCGGGATCGGGGGTCACGCCTCTGATGTCCATGAGCCGCGCGCATCATGAACTGGGTGAAGATCGTGACATCGTGTTCCTGCATAGCGCCCGCACACCGGACGACATCATTTTTGCACGCGAGCTCGACCTGATCGCGGCGAACCAGGCGAATTTCCGGGCTGCCTTCGTGTGCGAACGCGTCGGCGCGAGAACGAACTGGCCGGGTGTGACCGGTTTCCTGACGTTGCCCTTGCTCAAGCTCATCGCGCCGGACTTCATGGAGCGCGAAATCTTCACGTGTGGTCCGGCGCCGTATATGAAAGCCGTGCGCGATCTCCTGGCGGAAGGCGGCTTCGATATTAAGCATTATCACGAGGAAAGCTTCTCATTCGAGACAATCGCCGAGGTTGCGGCCGAACTCACGACGGCGCATGTCGCCGATGCTTTGCGGTCTCACGAAACGTTCGCCGAAGCACGTGAAACGGCGATCGGCTTCGCGCCGGTGCCCGAATTCGAACCAATCGCCGCGCCCGTTGAAACCACGTTCAAGGTCAGCTTCGCCAAAAGCAATCGCGAGATTGAATGCGGCAGCGGACAACATGTGCTCGATGCGGCGAAGAAATCCGGCGTCCGTCTGCCGGCATCCTGCACTCAGGGCATGTGCGGCACGTGCAAGGTCAAGTTGATTTCCGGCGAAGTGCAGATGAAGCACAACGGCGGCATTCGTCAGCGGGAAATCGATCAGGGCATGGTGCTTTTGTGCTGCAGCAAGCCTCTGACCGATCTTGTTGTAGACAAGTAAGGGTATTCATCAGGACCGGCGACGCACCGGGATAAAACGAGGTCGCATCCGGACAACTGGGTGTCGAAAAAAAACCAGTCGGCGTATTTCTGGCCAGTGATTCTAAAGCCTCAATAGTGTGTACCGCGAAGGGGAGAAGACAATGAAACTGATCAAGAAGCTAGTGGTATTAAGCGCGATGAGCGCAGCGTTGGCCGCAGCCAGTGTGTCCGCCATCGCCGCCGATGCAAAACCGACCATCAAGATCGGTTATGTGGAAGGCTGGGATGACAGCGTGGCGACGTCGAACGTGGCGGCGCAGATCATCGAGAAGAAGCTGGGTTATCCCGTGCAGCTCGTGCCCGTGGCAGCGGGTGTGATGTGGCAGGGCGTGGCGCGCGGCGACCTCGATGCAACCTTGTCGGCATGGTTGCCGGTCACGCACGGCGCGTACTGGGAAAACTTCAAGACGAAGGTCGTCGACGTCGGTGTGAACTTTCCTGATGCGAAGATCGGCTTGATCGTTCCGGAAGATGCGCCGGTCACGAGCCTTACGGACCTCGAAGCGAAGAAAGCGGATTTCGGCGGACGGATCGTGGGCATCGATGCTGGCGCGGGCGTGATGTCGAAGACATCCGAAGCAATCAAGGCCTATAACCTCGACTACACGCTGATGCCAAGCTCGGGCAGTGCGATGACAGCGGAACTGGCGCGTGCCGAGAACGCGAAGAAGCCGATCATCGTGACAGGCTGGAAGCCACACTGGATGTTCGCGAAGTACAAACTGAAGTTCCTTGAAGATCCGAAGAAGGTGTTCGGCGAATCCGAGCACGTGGACAGCGTGATCAATCCGGGACTTGAGACGAAGGCACCGACAGTGGTCGCATTCTTGAAGAAGTTCCAGTGGAAACCGGGTGAGATCGACAGTGTCATGCTCGCGACCACGAACGGCGCAAAACCGGCCGCTGCTGCGGATGCGTGGGTGAACGCACACGCGGACCGTGTGTCGAGCTGGACGAAGTAAATTCGTTCTAACGCTTCAACGAGAAACGCCGCTTGATTCAAGCGGCGTTTTTTATTGGTAGATCGAAACGACTACAGCACGACCGTCCGATCGCCGTTGATAAACACCCGCCGCTCGATAAACGCCTTCACCGCCCGCGCGAGCGTGATGCATTCCACATCGCGTCCGGTCGCAAGCAAGCGCTCCGGCTTGTATGAATGGTCCACGCGTTCGACCACCTGTTCGATGATCGGACCTTCATCCAGATCATCGGTCACGAAATGCGCGGTCGCGCCGATCAGCTTGACGCCACGCGTGTGCGCCTGATGGTAAGGCTTTGCGCCCTTGAATCCGGGCAGAAACGAATGATGGATGTTGATCGCGCGTGCGGCGAGCTTGCGGCTTGTCTCGCCTGAGAGGATCTGCATGTAGCGCGCGAGAATCATCAGCTCGGCGCCGGACGTGTCGAACAGGTCGAGCAAGCGCGCTTCCTGCTGCGGTTTGGTATCGGCGGTGACGGGGAGATGATGAAACGGCAAGCCATGCTGGATTGCAAGCGGTTCAAGGTCACGATGGTTCGACCCGATCCCCACGATATCCATCTTCAGCTCACCCATGCGCCAGCGGAACAGCAAGTCCGCAAGGCAATGCTCAAGCTTCGACACCAAAATCAGCACCTTGGGCCGCGCATCGACGTTATGGATGGCCCAGGTCATCGAAAAACGCTCGGCGATGGGCGCGAATTCCTGCTGCAGCGCGGCGATCTGCAGCGTTTCATCGCGATCCACGCCGTGGAAAACGCAGCGCACGAAAAATCGCTGGCTGAGGTCGTCGTCGAAGACGGTGAGTTCATCGACGTAATAGTTGTGCCGGTCGAGGAAGCCGACCACGGCTGCAACCTGGCCCGCGGCGCTTGGGCAAGCGACCGTGAGCACGAGTCGATGGGGTTGGGCTATAGACGCCATATCGCTGGACATGCGGTTCTCCACTCTGCAAAGGGCAGCGCCGCGAAGGCAGCGCGTGTACTTCGCAGTAGAGCAAACCGCACAGGACTGCGGCTAGAAGTTATGCGCCGTGATGATGGTATCGGAGCGTCAAGCGGGGGTATGGGAAGCCAGGCCGCACTCGGCCAGCAGCCAGTCGCGGAATGCGCAAACTGCCGTTGTTTGTGCGCGCGGTGAGCTGAGCAGATATCCGCCATCGGTCATGACTGGTCTATCGAATAGTTGTACCAGTTGCCCGCTTGCGATGAGTTCGTCCACGAGCGGCGCCCATCCGAGGGCCACGCCCTGGCCCATGATCGCGGCGTGCGCTACGAAGCCGTAGCTGTTGAATGTAATGCCGCGATGCGCGGGCGGCGCGGTCAGCCCGTGCGCTGCGAACCATCCGTGCCATGAAAGCCATCGTTCCGGATTCGTCGGTTCAAGGTGCAACAACGGCCATTCGCTCAGGTCTGATGGTCTTACCGGTTTGCCATGCCGCGCGAGAAACGCGGGGCTGCATACGGGCGTGACCTGTTCCGGAAACAGCTTGAGTGCGCCGCGCCCGGGCCAGTTCATGGCAACGTGGCCGAAGCCGATCACGATATCCGCATGATCGTGCTCCGCCGCCAGGACGTCTTGCGCGGTGGTGATCCTTACATCGACGTCAGGCATGAGCGCCTTGAATTGCGAGAGCCTTGGCATCAACCAGTATGTCGCAAAGCCGAAGTCGGTCAGAAGGTTGAGCGACTGCTGCGAAGGTGCGGCATGACGCGCGCGGATATCGTTCGTGGCGATGCGAATGGTTTCGAGACTCTGGCGCACCGCTTCGAAGAGGCGCACGCCGTCTTCGGTCAACGTCACGCCGCGATGCCCACGCTCGAAGAGCGGCGCGCCGAGATTCTCTTCGAGCTGCACCACGCGCTGGCTGACGGCCGGCTGCGTGGAGCCGAGCTCACGCGCGGCCGCCGTAAAACTGGCGAGACGCGCGGCGGACTCGAACATGGATAACGCCTGCATTGGCGGCAAACGATCCTGTCTCGACATAAGTGCCCCTTATGAGCTCATAACGTTTTGCTCTCTTCACAGCCGCGATTTGAACGGCAATAGTGATACGCGATGCAGTGTGCCAGCGTTCCACCTTCCGATTCTATTCGAGCCTCGCCCCGATGCTTAAGCCAAGACAAAATATCCTCATCCTGATGGCCGACCAGATGACGCCGTTCGCGTTATCGGCCTATGGTCATCATGCGACAAAAACCCCGAACATGGACGCGCTCGCGGCGCGCGGCGTGGTGTTCGATTCCGCCTATTGCGCGAGCCCGCTTTGCGCGCCGTCGCGTTTTTCATTCTTGTCCGGGAAGTTGCCGTCCAACATAGGTGCCTACGATAACGCCGCCGAATTTCCATCGCAAACATTGACGTTCGCGCATTACCTGCGTGCCGAGGGGTACAGGACCGTTCTTTCGGGGAAGATGCATTTCTGCGGTCCCGACCAGTTGCATGGCTTTGAAGAGCGCCTGACCACGGACATCTATCCCGCCGACTTTGGCTGGACGCCGAACTGGGATGACTTCGAGACCCGCCCGAGCTGGTATCACAACATGAGTTCGGTTATTGATGCAGGTCCTTGCGTGCGTACCAACCAGCTCGATTTTGACGATGAAGTCACCTATACCACGCGCCAGAAGCTGTTCGATATAGCGCGTGAGCGGCAAGCCGGCAAAGATGCGCGGCCGTTTTGCGTGGTGGCTTCCCTGACGCATCCGCACGATCCTTACGCGATTCCGCAGAAGTACTGGGACATGTATCGCGATGAAGACATCCAGATGCCTTCGTATCGCGACACGCTGGACGCCGCCGATCCGCATTCAAAGCGCCTTCGCCATGTCTGCGAAACCGACAAGACGCCGCCGACCGATCAGCAGATCCGCAATGCGCGTCACGCGTATTACGGCGCGATTTCTTACGTCGACGCCCAGTTCGGCGCGATCCTCGAAGCGCTCGATCAGTCCGGCATGGCTGATGACACCATCGTCATCGTGACGTCCGATCATGGCGAGATGCTGGGCGAACGCGGCCTTTGGTACAAGATGACGTTCTTCGAGGGCGGTTGCCGCGTGCCGCTGATCGTGCATGCGCCCGGGCAATTCGAGGCGGGTCACGTGAAGGCTTCGGTCTCGCATCTCGACTTGCTGCCAACGCTCGTTGAGCTCGGCCGCGGTTCGGCACGGCCCGCGTGGCCCGACACGCTCGATGGTCAAAGCCTCGTGCCGCATCTTCGCGGCGACTCCGGGGCGCACGATGAAGCCATCGGCGAGTACCTTGCCGAAGGCGCGATTGCGCCCATCGTCATGTTGCGTCGCGGCGATTTCAAGTTCATCCATACGCCGGCCGACCCCGACCAGCTCTTCAACGTCACTGCCGATCCGCTGGAACGAACGAACCTCGCGACGCATCCGGAACATGCGGAGCGGGTCGCTGCGTTCGTCAAGGAAATCGCGCAGCGTTGGGACCTGGTAAAGCTGCGGGAGGAAGTCGTACAGAGCCAGCGCCGCCGTCAATTCCATTTCGACGCCACCACGCAGGGCGTGATCGAGTCGTGGGACTGGCAGCCGTCAGTCGATGCCAGCCAGCGTTACATGCGCAATCACATCGACCTGGACACGCTCGAAGCGATGGCACGTTTCCCCGCTGTCAAAAAATAAACAAGTGCTCGCATAAAAACACACCCACAGGAAGCCACCATGAAAAAGCCCTTCAAACAAGCATTATTCTGCATCGCAGCGCTATGCGTATCCGTCGGATCGGTGATTGCGGCCGAGCCTCAAAGCTGCTTGCAGGTGAGGATGGCGGACCCGGGCTGGACCGATATCGATGCAACCAACGCCATGGCCGGCGTCGTGCTGAAGGCATTGGGCTACAAGCAGACCGTGTCGAATCTCTCGGTGCCGATCACCTACCAGGGTTTGAAGAAAGGGCAGATCGACGCGTTCCTGGGCAACTGGATGCCTGCGCAAGCACCGATGGTCAAACCTTTCGTCGATGAAAAATCGATCGAGGTCGTGCATCCGAACCTGACCAACGCCAAGTTCACACTCGCGGTTCCCGACTATGTGGCAGCGGCCGGCGTCCATACGTTCGCCGATTTGCAGAAGAACGCGGACAAGTTCGAAAGCAAGATCTACGGCATTGAACCGGGTGCGCCGGCGAACCAGAACATCAAGAAGATGGTCGATGAAAAGGCTTTCGGACTCAACGGCTGGAAGCTCGTCGAGTCGAGCGAGACCGGCATGCTCACGCAAGTCGAACGCGCTGTCCGCGAGAAGAAATGGATCGTGTTCCTCGCATGGGAACCGCATCTGATGAACACGAAGTTCCATCTCACTTACCTTGATGGCGGCGACAAATACTTCGGTCCGAACTTCGGCGGCGCGACGGTAAACACAGTTGCACGGACCGGGTATATCGGCGAATGCCCTAACGTTGGACGCCTCTTGAAGCAGATGACCTTCAACGTCGACCTCGAGAACGGGATCATCACGGACGTGCTGGAAAACAAGACCAACATTGACACCGCTGCCACAGCGGCGCTCAAGCGCAATCCCGATGTCGTGAAGGGCTGGCTCGATGGCGTGACCACCGCCGCAGGCGGAAATGGTTTGCAAGCCGTACAAACCGCGCTTGGCTCCAAATAACAACACACGTCGCACATAGGCAGGTTTGCGTCGCAAACCGTCGAGCCCCGGTAAATATGGACTCGTACTTTTGCATGGCTGGTTCCTGCATCGGAAAGTACCGCAGCAGGCGCCGGCGTCACAAGCTTCAGATCACCGTACCAAGCCAGTCTCTGCAATAAAAATCGAGCGGAAAGCGTTGCGCGGCGCCGGCTTTCGTGGCGGCTTCGCTGGAGCAGCGCGGGACACGCTTTATCCAACGAACGAGCAAACACGGGTATCAGGGAGAATCAACGATGAAGAAGCGAAATGCCGCAAAGCTGGCGGCCCTTGCATTGAGCGCAAGCGCCGTATCCGCACCCGCCGTGGTCCACGCGCAAGGCAGCGTGACCCTGTACGGCATTCTGGATGCGGGTATCACCTACGTGAACAACACGGGCGGTTCGCACGCCTTCAGGTTCGAGGACGGCATCTCGTACGGCAACCGGCTGGGCTTCAAGGGCGTTGAAGATCTCGGCGGCGGATTGAAGGCGATTTTCGCACTTGAATCAGGTTTTCATATCGGCACCGGCAAATACGCGTTTGGTGGCGCCGAGTTCGGACGCCAGGCATACGTTGGCTTGCAGAGCCAGTGGGGGACAATATCGCTGGGTAACCAGCTCGACATGACCAACGAGTTCATGGAGGGCTACAACATTTCCTCGTTCGCGAGCGGCTACGCGATCCACCAGGGCGACTTCGACCGGATGAACGGCGACCGTTTGCCGAACGCGATCAAGTACATGTCGCCCAATATCAGCGGCCTCACATTTGGCGGCATGTATTCGTTCGGCAATGTGTCGGGAAACTTTCATCAGCAAAGCGCGTACAGCGCGGGCGCGCATTATGCGCACGGCGATTTCACCATTGGCACGGCCTATACACGCCTGAACAACCCGAACGGCATCTACGCATTCGATCCCTACGCGATGATCGGCACGAAGACCTTCCTCGGCCAGACCGTTGCGACCGTGGACCCGGCGACCGGCGCGGTCAACGACCTGTTCAGCAGCACTCCCCTTGCCGTCGATAGCCAGGCGACTTACGGCATCGGTTCGTCGTATGCGTTCGGAAACCTGATGCTGCTCGGCAACTATACGTACACGACCATCAAGGGTTTTGGACAGTCATCGCACATGCATGTGGGCGAAGGCGGTGCGTCCTATAACTTCACGCCGGCGCTTATTCTTTACGGCGGTTATCAGTTCACGGCTTTCGAAGGACACAAGTGGAACATGGGTTCGCTTGCGCTGCATTACCTCTTGTCCAAGCGTACCGATCTTTACATCTCGGGCGACTATCTGAGGGCATCGAACGGAGTGGATGCGGTCATTGGCTATAGCTTCACGCCATCGACATCGAATACGCAAAGCGACGTTCGTATCGGCTTGCGTCACTCGTTCTAGATCGATCAAGCCAGCGCGGCGGTATCCTGAAGCGGGACCGCCGCGCGTGGCGAAGCGCGGTCCTGTCGCGGGCTTGAACCAAAGCGCGTGCGATAAGTGCGCGAGAAATGCGATGGTGATTCGAAGCCGCACGCCACGCAAACCGTCGTGATCGACATATCGGTTTGCTGCAGCAACTCCCGGGCACGCGCCAGGCGCAGCCCGAGATAAAAATGTGTCGGTGTGTCTTTCAGCGCCGAGCAGAAGAGGCGTTCGAGCTGACGCCGCGTCACACCGATTTCCTCTGCCAGTGCATCTGGCGACAGTGGTTCCTCCATGTGCTGTTCCATCACGCCGATTACTTGAATCAGCTTGCGATTGTGGATGCCGTAGCGCGCCGCGATCTCCATGCGCTGATGATCCGAACGCTGCCGGATACGGCCGAGCACGAATTGCTCGGACACCTGCGCGGCGAGTTCCGCGCCGTGGCGGCGGCCGATCAGATCCAGCATCAAATCGATGGAAGCGGTGCCGCCCGCGCACGTGATGCGCCGTGCATCGATTTCGAACAGCTCCTGGCTTACCGCCAGCGATGGATAGCGTTCCTGAAACGCCGATGCCGCTTCCCAGTGCAAGGTCACGCGTTCGTGCTGAAGGAGGCCGGCTTCGGCGAGGATGAAGCTGCCTGTATCGATACCGCCGAGCGTTGTGCCTGCGCGGTCCAACTTGCGGAGCCATTCGGCGAGTTCGCGGGAGTATTGGTCGAGCGGGTTGAACCCGGCGACCACGATCACGTTCTGAGCTGATTTGACGTCGGCGAGGGCGCATTCGGCGTTCAGGGAGATGCCGTTGCTGGCGCAGACCGGGCCGCCGTCGATGCTTAGAATATGCCAGCGATACAGTTCGCCGCGAAAGCGGTTTGCCACGCGCAGCGGTTCGATCGCCGACATGAAGCCGATGGAGGAAAACTCCGGTAGCAGCAGGAAGTGAAAGTTTTCGGTCGGTGGCATCGAGGGTGGGTTTTTTTCCGGTCTGACCGGGGAAGGTAGCAAGTGGAAATTGCTGGCGCAATGGGGAGGTTTCCGGAGGGCGGGGCGGGGCGGGGCGGGGTTTCTCGGGGCTGGGTCGGGGTTGGGTCGGGGTTGAGGCCGGGTTGCTGCTTTTTAGGCTACCGCGCGTTCGTTGCTATCTGATTTTTTTAGCACTATTAGCCACTGTCCGTGGCGGGACTTCATTTCTTTTTCCAACGGCGAAAAAGAAACGAAGCAAAGAAAACGCCTTCCAACCGCTAATTCTTAAGTGTCCCGAGCGTGCACGTACAACTGTTTGGTACTTCAGAAGAACGCTCGACGCCATAACCACGAACAGTTGAAACCCTCCCCCTCCGTCAACAGATACCCACACGCTTCGCCACCAGTAATTGTGGCAGTCAATACGGAAACCTGGCCCAAGTAAACAACGGGTTGAGCACGTGACGGCGCTACAGCATCCTGAACTTGCCGAGACATCGCCACCGGTGGTCTCAGGCTCGCGCGGGCACAACGGAACCAGTACAGCCAAGCTCGTCGTTTGGGCGTCAGCGCGCGCAGCGCGGAAGCCTCATTAACGGATTCCCACACTGGTGGCGAAGCGTGTGGGTTGCCGATTACGGAGGGGGAGGGTTTCAAGTGTTCTGAACTCCGGCGTCGAGCGTTCTTGTGAAGTACCAAACAGTTGTCACTGCACGCTCGGGACACTTATGTGCCGTCGGTGGAGAGGCGTTTTCTTTGCTTCGTTTCTTTTTCGCCGTTGGAAAAAGAAATGAAGTCCCGCCACGGACAGTGGCTAAAAGTGCTAAAAAAATCAGATAGCAATGAACGCGCGGTAGCCTGAAGAGCAGCAACCCGGCATAGACCCCGCCCCGCCCCCGCCAACCCCGCCCCCCCAAAAAAACAGTGCGAACGCCCCCCCTTGGTCGCACATGGTCAAAACCCGGTCGCAACCGGTCGCCTCAGCGGTATTCTGCGGCAGTACCTTTACCCACGGTCAGTTGGGACCGAACCGAACCCGCCCAGTCCAACCAGAACCCATCGGAACAGAAATCCATGCCCACCTATCCGGCCACGAAAAAGCTGTTCGCCTGCCTGTTTCTCGCGCTGACTTCATTCGGTGCCTCCGCCCAGAGCAAGGAAGACGCAACCTGCCACACGGTCCGTTTCGTCGATATCGGTTGGACCGACATCACGTCGACCACCGCGCTGGCATCGGTGGTATTCGAAGGCCTGGGCTACAACCCCAAAGTCACCGTCGCCTCGGTCCCCATCTCGCTGGCAGGCCTCAAAAGCAAGCAGATCGATGTATCGCTCGGATACTGGTGGCCAGTGCAGGAAAAGGTGGTACAGCCGTTCATCGATTCGAAAGCCATCGACAAACTCGATCCGCCCAATCTCTCCGGCGCAAAAGCCACGCTCGCCGTGCCTAGCTATGAATACGACGCGGGCCTGAAGACGTTCCAGGATATCGCGAAGCATAAGGATGAACTCGACGGCAAGATCTACGGCATCGAACCGGGCAGCAGCGCGAACGCGCAAATCCAGAAGATGATCGATACCAACCAGTTCGGACTCGGCGGTTTCAAGCTCGTGCAATCGAGCGAAGCGGGCATGCTGGTCACGGTCGATCGCGCAGTCCGCGACAAGAAATGGGTCGTGTTCGTCGGCTGGGAACCGCATCCCATGAACATCCAGGTCAAGATGAATTACCTCGCCGGCGGCGACGAAGTCTTCGGTCCGAACTACGGCGAAGCGCGCGTCTACACGCTGACGAACCCTGACTTCCTGACGCGTTGCCCGAACGCCGGAAAGCTCGTATCGAATCTTCGCTTCACAACGCAACTCGAGAACCAGTTGATGATTCCCGTCATGGCGAAAGAGCGCCCGACCGACGCGGCAAAGGCTTATCTGAAGAAAAATCCGCAAGTGCTCGACGCATGGCTTGCGGGCGTGAAGACAGTGGACGGCAAGGATGGCTTGCCGGCAGTCAAGCAATATCTTGGCCTTTGAAAGGACGGCGTGACATGAACTACGAAGTAATCGTGACGTGCGCGGTAACGGGCGCAGGTGACACCACCGGCAAACATCCGGCGATTCCGGTCACACCGAAACAGATCGCGGAAGCGGCGATCGAAGCCGCGCATGCAGGCGCAACAGTCGCGCACTGTCACGTCCGCGATCCGAAAACGGGGCGCGGCAGCCGCGATCCGGCGTTGTATCGCGAAGTCGTGGACCGCATCCGGTCATCGGACGTGGACGTGATCATCAACCTCACGGCCGGTATGGGCGGCGATCTGGAAATCGGCGCAGGCGAGTCGCCGATGGAATTCGGCGCCGCCACGGATCTCGTCGGTGGATTGACGCGCCTCGCGCACGTGGAAGAGTTGCTGCCGGAGATCTGCACGCTCGACTGCGGCACGCTCAATTTCGGCGACGGCGACACCATTTATGTTTCGACGCCCGCGCAACTTCGGGCGGGTGCAAGACGCATCCAGGAACTGGGTGTGAAGCCCGAACTCGAGATCTTCGATACCGGCCATCTCTGGTTCGCGAAGCAAATGCAAAAGGAAGGGCTGCTCGACGACGCCCCTTTGTTCCAGCTTTGCATGGGCATTCCATGGGGTGCGCCGGCCGACGTCGGCACGCTCAAGTCGATGGTCGACAACATGCCGGCGGGCGCGCAGTGGGCGGGCTTTGGTATCGGCCGGATGCAGATGCCGATGGTCGCCCAAGCAATGCTTCTAGGCGGTCATGTTCGCGTCGGACTGGAAGACAACTTGTATCTGGATCGTGGTGTGCACGCGAGCAACGGGACGCTCGTACAGCGCGCGGTTGAGATCATTGAACGGCTGGGTGGGCGTGCGCTGACGCCTGCCGAAGGCCGCAAGAAACTCAAGCTCCCCGCACGCGGCGAACGTTTGCTCGATCGTCGCAAGATCGAGCAGTTTGCTTGAATTCAGATTACTAAGGAATCCAGTATATGCAAGTGAAGACGTTTGCTGCGTTGGGCGTTGGCGTGATCGGAAGCGGATGGGTATCGAGGGCACTGGCGCACGGACTTGACGTGGTTGCGTGGGACCCGGCGCCGGGCGCCGAGGAGCAGTTGAGAAAGAATGTGGCCAATGCCTGGCCCGCACTTGAGCGGGTCGGGCTTGCCGAAGGGGCATCGAAGGGACGGTTGCGGTTTTTCGAGACGGTCGAGGAATGTGTCGCCGACGCCGACTTCATCCAGGAAAGCGCGCCCGAGCGCGAAGACCTGAAACTGAGCCTTCACGAGCGCGTTACGAAGGCGGCCAAGCCTGAAGCGATCATTGCTTCGTCAACATCAGGCTTGCTGCCAACGGACTTCTACGCGAGGGCAAAGGACCCGTCGCGCTGCATCGTCGGCCATCCGTTCAATCCGGTTTATCTATTGCCGCTCGTTGAAGTTTTGGGCGGCGAACAGACGTCTGAAGAAACGTTGAAAGCGGCATCGACTTTTTATGAATCCATCGGCATGCGCCCGTTGCGCGTGAGGAAGGAAGTGCCGGGGTTCATTGCGGACCGGCTGCTTGAGGCGCTGTGGCGCGAAGCGCTGCATCTGGTGAACGAAGGCGTGGCGACGACCGGTGAAATCGATGACGCCATTCGTTTTGGCGCCGGCATCCGCTGGTCGTTCATGGGCACGTTCCTGACCTATACGCTTGCGGGTGGAGAGGCCGGCATGCGCCATTTCATGCAGCAATTCGGACCGGCGCTAGAATTGCCGTGGACCAAACTGGTTGCACCCAAGCTGACGGATGAACTCATCGACCGCGTGGTGGAAGGCACGACCGAGCAGCAAGGTTCGCATTCGATCAAGCAACTGGAGCGTTATCGCGATGACTGCATCACGAGCGTCCTCACTGCGATAGCCGAAGCGAAATCGCGCCACGGCATCACGGACTAAGCGGCCATCAATGGAAAACTGCACTATCCATCGCGACACGGTGAGGCCCGAGTGGGTCGACTACAACGGACATTTGCGTGACGCGTTCTACATGCTGATCTTCAGCCTCGCCACCGATGCGTTCATGGACCGCATCGGTCTGGATGAAGCGGGCCGTGCAGCCCGTGGCCGCTCGCTGTTCACACTCGAGGCGCACATCAATTATCTGCATGAGATCAAGGAAGGCGCGGCGGTTCGCGTGGAGGCATCGGTGCTTGCATTCGATGCCAAGCGCGTCCACCTCTACATGGAGATGTTCGAAGGCGAGGGCGCCGAGCCCGTCTCGGCGAGTGAGCAGATGCTGCTGCACGTCGACATGACGAACGGCGCGAAGTCGGCAGTCTTCGATACGGAAGTTGCCGCCCGTATCGAAGAGATGCATGCCGGGTCGATCAAGGAGGCGCGTTACGCCGGGCGCGTGATCGGCTTGCCTTCCAGATCCCGTTCGCCCGCTGGAACCAAACCCGCGTGAGCGCGCCAGGTCCGCAGCAACAATGCGTTCGTCACTACGCTTACACTTGAGAACGCCATCGCGGCACCGGCGAGCATCGGGTTGAGCAGGCCGAATGCGGCGAGTGGAATGCCGATCAGGTTGTACACGAACGCCCAGAACAGGTTCTGCTGGATCTTGCGATACGTGCGCCGCGCGATATCGATAGCGTCCGCCACCAGCGCCGGGTCACCGCGCATCAGCGTGATACCGGCACCGATGTCGCCATGGAAGCCGCCGGTATCACGCTGATGCGA
>NZ_JBSIPA010000958.1:0-592 GCF_053574605.1 Caballeronia sp. M23-90
GGCGGTCTCAAGTCGAAGTGCAACAGCTAGGTTAATGTTTAGATGACGTTGCTAGATCCGCTGCTTGTAGCGTCGCGGCGAATACCTCGAAGGGAGAATGAAACGCATGTGTGGCACGAGGTCGGTTGTTCAAGCTGTCGGCAATGATGTCGAGGTCTGCCTGACTATGCACGGAAAGATCGGTGCCTTTGGGCAAATACTCGCGCAACAGGCCATTGGTATTTTCACAAGTTCCGCGCTGCCACGGGCTATGTGGATCGCAAAAATAGACGTTCACGCCAGTTTGAGCGGCAAGTTCTTGATGTCGTGAGAGTTCACGCCCCTGGTCGTAAGTGAAGCTTTGACGCAAGTGTTCGGGAATCGAGTTGAGCTTGGCCGAGAAGCCGGCCAGCGCAGATTCGGCTGTGGCATCGTGCATCTTGGCCAGCAGTACCAGACGGCTGGTCCTCTCCACCAACACGCCAACTGAGGAGCGATTGCCTTCGCCTTTGATGAAGTCGCCCTCCCAGTGCCCGGGCATCACGCGATCCTCGACTTCAGGTGGGCGCACGTGAATGCTGACCATATTGGGAATTTGCCAGCGGCGATCATT
>NZ_JBSIPA010000959.1:0-589 GCF_053574605.1 Caballeronia sp. M23-90
CGCGATGCCGGGTGGCGCCTTCTCGTTTCCGCCAAAGGCGAGCTTCGCACCGAGGGCATGCGTTACGCCCTGGACAATGGCGCCTGGTCGGCGTTCGTTCAGCAGCAACCATTTGATGAGGACGCGTATCTCCTTGCCGTAGATCGGCTTGGAGAGGGTGCAGATTGGATCGTGCTGCCCGACATCGTAGCGGGTGGTCTCGCATCGTTGGAGTTTTCGTTGCGGTGGAAGGAACGACTGCGCGGGATGCCAACAAGGATGCTGCTCGCCGTGCAGAGCGGGATGCAAATCAATGATGTTGCGAACTTGCTGTCACCGGCTATAGGCATCTTTATTGGTGGCACGACCGAGTGGAAGGAATCCACGGCGCAAGCCTGGGGTTCTGTTGCGCGACGGCGGCACTGCCACTTGCACGTCGGGCGGGTGAACTCAGCGCGTCGAATTCGCATTTGCGCGGCCGCTGGCGCTGATAGCTTTGACGGTTCTGGCGTTAGCAGATACGCAAAGGCGTTGCCGCGACTCGACCGTGCTACACGGCAAGGCGATATGTTCGCCGCCGCGGACGATTCGCTTGAGGTAGCACGGCGAG
>NZ_JBSIPA010000960.1:0-589 GCF_053574605.1 Caballeronia sp. M23-90
CGCGATGCCGGGTGGCGCCTTCTCGTTTCCGCCAAAGGCGAGCTTCGCACCGAGGGCATGCGTTACGCCCTGGACAATGGCGCCTGGTCGGCGTTCGTTCAGCAGCAACCATTTGATGAGGACGCGTTTCTCCTTGCCGTAGATCGGCTTGGAGAGGGTGCAGATTGGATCGTGCTGCCCGACATCGTAGCGGGTGGTCTCGCATCGTTGGAGTTTTCGTTGCGGTGGAAGGAACGACTGCGCGGCATGCCAACAAGGATGCTGCTCGCCGTGCAGAACGGGATGCAAATCAACGATGTTGCAAGCTTGCTGTCACCGGCTATCGGCATCTTTATTGGTGGCACGACCGAGTGGAAGGAAGCAACGGCGCAAGCCTGGGGTTCTGTTGCGCGACGGCGGCACTGTCACCTGCACGTCGGGCGGGTGAACTCAGCTCGTCGGATTCGCATTTGCGCGGCCGCCGGCGCTGATAGCTTTGACGGTTCTGGCGTTAGCAGATACGCAAAGGCGTTGCCGCGACTCGACCGTGCTACACGGCAAGGCGATATGTTCGCCGCCGCGGACGATTCGCTTGAGGTAGCACGGCGAG
>NZ_JBSIPA010000961.1:0-586 GCF_053574605.1 Caballeronia sp. M23-90
TTGCAAGACCTTTGCCAGCGCCTGCTCCCTGAATTCGACAGAATACGTCTGTTTGGCATTCAACCTGCACCTCTGAGTTCTTCGGATTGGGAAAATTCAGAGGCGACATCTATTGTGACGCAGGGGGATTCTGTCCGACAGATTCCTGTCAGTGGGATAACGGCTCAGCTGGTCCAGACCTACGTTGAAAGCTATGGCGGCCGCCCGAGCCACCCGCTCCTGCTTAATTCATATCTTGGCAACCCGCTCGCGACTGAATCGCTGACAAAAGCGGTTCGCGAAGTCTCGAATGTGTTGCCGGAGCGGGTACGTCGTGAATTGAGCGATCGCTGTGGCAAGGATTCCGTTATGCCGCATGACCTGCGTCACACAAGCGCTGTCGTGCGCTTACATCAACTGCTGGATAGCGGTGACGCGAGGGATGAGGCACTGCAGAAGATGCGAACGTTCTTAGGATGGTCTGAGCTTGCCCGCAAAAAATGGATCCCTTGCTGAGTGTGTAAAACTCACGCAAGGAGGAAGGAAAGATGGGTAATCCGAGAGCTCGATATACGCAGGAATTCATGCTGGAAGCCGTGCGCATGGT
>NZ_JBSIPA010000962.1:0-579 GCF_053574605.1 Caballeronia sp. M23-90
TGCATCGTTCGCGCGAGGATGCGCTTGTCATGCGCCTGACGTTTTCAAGGGAGGCCGCCGCTGCGCGGTTCAACGGAGCGGCTGTCGATCTTTCGGGCGCGACTGCAACGGGTTCCACAGCCGTTTCGACCGGCTGCGTTCCCCGCCTCACCCAGATAGTCCCGAGTCCAAACTCGTCGAGCATCGACTTATGCAGCGCCATCGGCGGCCTCCCTTGAAAACGTCAGGCGCATGACAAGCGCATCCTCGCGCGAACGATGCCGCGCCGGGTAATAGTTCTTCCGACGCCCGATGGTCATAAATCCGAAGCGCTCGTAAAGCCATATGGCGCGCGGGTTCGAAGGCCGCACTTCGAGCAGCACGCCATCGAGCTTCTGGTGCTTCGAAATGCGCACCGCTTCGCGCAACAGCGTCAGCCCGGCGCCCGCATGTTGTGCTTGCGGCGCGACGCAAAGATTCAGGAGATGCATTTCATCGACGACCGGCATGAGCACGCAATAACCGAGCAACGTGCCGGTGACGTGTCGCAGACACACGCCGAAGTAGCCATTGCGCAGCGAATCCTGGAAATTGCCGCGG
>NZ_JBSIPA010000963.1:0-558 GCF_053574605.1 Caballeronia sp. M23-90
GTCTCGTGGTAGGAAACGCCTCTGCATGTTACGTGCTGGAAGCTGGGATCAGGCTTGAGGTCCGGGTTGAAACGCCATTTCTCCTTGCCTGTCGCTCCATCCAGCGCGATCGCAATCTGATGCGGCGGCCGTCTCGTGGTAGGAAACGCCTCTGCATGTTACGTGCTGGAAGCTGGGATCAGGCTTGAGGTCCGGGTTGAAACGCCATTTCTCCTTGCCTGTCGCTCCATCCAGCGCGATCGCAATCTGATGCGGCGTGCAGAAGAACAGCGTTCCATCGACTGCCAGCGGTGTCACTTCGTTGGTTATTTCGACCGGATCGTTCGGCCCTTTCATGTCGCCGGTGCGAAACGTCCAGGCCTCTTTCAAGGTGCCCGTGTTCTTGTTGTTGATCTGCGTGAGCGGCGAATATCGCGTTCCAGCTTGCGTATTGCCGTAGGCGAGCCAATCGCCCGGCCGCCTCCCGGCCGGGCAGGTCGGAAGAGCGGCGGGGAGGGGAAGAGTGTAGGATAGGGGGGAGATCTCGGGGGGCGCCGGATCATTAAAAAAAAAAAAAAA
>NZ_JBSIPA010000964.1:0-551 GCF_053574605.1 Caballeronia sp. M23-90
CGATCTGGATCAGCTCGCCCAGACAAGACCGCCGGTTCCTCGGCTGATGGATCTTGGGCGGGCGCTGCTTGCGTGGAATCCACAGGCCGGCGTCGGTCATCAGGTGGCGAACCGTCTCTGCGGCTAATGTGAGCCCATGCGATTCCCTGAGCTTCTCGCACGCGAACGTCGGCCCAAAGTCGGCATAGCGCTCGCGAATGATCGCCAAGGCATGATCGGCCAGCCCGGCGGGCAACTGATGATTGCTGGGTCGCTCGCGTTTGCGTGAGATTAGACCAGCCGCACCTTCGCGTCGGTATCGGCCCGTCAGCCGTTCCACCTGACGTCGACTGATGCCCAAACGTTCCGCCGCGCGCCACGGCATCAGCAGCCCATCGGCGACCGCCTGGATCGCCTTCAGTCGCTCAAGCTCACGCATGCTCATGGTGATCATCCCAGTGCTATCCATGATCAACTCCCAGCGAAAGCGGAGCTTCAGCATGGACCGAATCGAGCCCTCAGTGCGACATTTCTATTTGGCTCAAGTACGACATTACTACTTGGGGCCTACA
>NZ_JBSIPA010000965.1:0-546 GCF_053574605.1 Caballeronia sp. M23-90
CAGCCCGATGGGTCCTGGAAGCGGATATCAAGGGGTGCTTTGACCACATCAACCATGACTGGTTGGAACGCAATGTCCCAATGGACACGGCGATTCTCCGGAAGTGGTTGAAGGCTGGCCTGGTTTACCGAGGTCAGTTGCAGGCGACGACGGCCGGTACGCCGCAGGGGGGCATCATTTCCCCGACGTTGGCCAATGTGACGTTGAACGGGTTGGAGCGTGAACTGATTGAGCACCTCGGTGCTAAATTCGGGATCGCGAAAACCAAGAAGCTCAAGATTCATGTGGTGCGGTACGCGGACGACTTCGTCATAACCGGTGGCTCGCAAGAGATACTAGTTGACGAAGTCCGGCCTTGGATAGAAGCCTTCCTCGCGGTTAGGGGTTTGCAACTATCCGAGGAGAAAACGCGGATCACTCATATAGATCAAGGCTTTGATTTCCTTGGGTGGAATTTTCGGAAGTACTCGGGAAAGCTGCTCATCAAACCGAGCAAGAAAAACGCGCAAGCGTTCTATCGCAAGGTGGCGGATACGATCAGCGGTA
>NZ_JBSIPA010000966.1:0-540 GCF_053574605.1 Caballeronia sp. M23-90
CCGAAACACCTTATGACGTGGCGGGAAGCGCGAAAGCGGAGGGATTGGGCATCACGCTCGTCGATGCCATTCATTCCGACGATCCCACCGCGCTCATCGGTTTGCCGTTGATTACGTTGTCGAAGATCCCGCGCGCAACTCCGGTCGATGCGCGGCAAGAACGTCGATTTCCACAGCGCGCTCTGCCTCTTCGACAGCCGCACAGGCCACGTCCAATCTGCCGACATTGTCACCCGCGTGCTTTTCCGCGACCTGCCGGACGAGGAAATCGAAGCGTATCTGCTGGCCGAAACACCTTATGACGTGGCGGGAAGCGCGAAAGCGGAGGGATTGGGCATCACGCTCGTCGATGCCATTCATTCCGACGATCCCACCGCGCTCATCGGTTTGCCGTTGATTACGTTGTCGAAGATGCTGCGCGCCGCCGGATTTCCTTATGCGGGGGCAGCATGAGCGGTGTTCTGTATCTGATTCCCAACACCCTCGGCGACGGCGACAGCGCCGCCTTGGCCGACGTCCTGCCTGAACCCGTGCGGGCGA
>NZ_JBSIPA010000105.1:0-16566 GCF_053574605.1 Caballeronia sp. M23-90
AAACCGGCACAGGGTCGCACGGCTCGACCAATGACATCGCGATCATCTGGCCGCCCAAACGCGCGCCTGCTTCCACTTTGGGCGTGAGCCATTTGAGCGACTCTTCCGGAAGTTCATCGAAGAAACGGGAGCGGATGTTGTAGCGCGTCTGGCCGTGCAACATCCGGCTCTGCGCAAACGACAGATACAACCGCTCCTTCGCCCGCGTGATCGCCACATACGCGAGACGCCGTTCCTCTTCGAGCCCGTCGCTTTCCTGCGCGCTGTTTTCGTGCGGGAACAAACCCTCTTCGAGCCCCGTGATGAACACGGCCATGAACTCCAGCCCCTTGGCTGCGTGCACCGTCATCAACTGCACGGCGTCCTGGCCGGCTTGCGCCTGGTTGTCGCCGGCTTCGAGCGATGCATGCGACAGGAAACCCGCCAGCGGCGTCATGGTGTCGGGGTTTTGCGCAGGATCGGCGAGACTTTCGGGATCGAGCACATCGACAGCGGGATCATCCGTCGCCACGCCGATTTCCGGCGCGTTGGTCGCGCCCGGGCGCAGCGGAATGGAACGCGCAGGGGTATCGAGCCCGTAGCCTTCTTCCTGCACGAATGCAGCCGCCGCGTTCACCACTTCCTGCAAGTTCTCGAGCCGGTCCTGGCCTTCGCGTTCATTCTCGTAATGCGTCGCGAGACCGCTCGCGCGGACCACGTACTCCACCGTTTCCGGCAAGCTCATGTGCTGTGTTTCGGCGCGAATCTTGCCGATCAACTGCGCGAAATTCGCGAGACTCGAACCTGCCTTGCCGGCCACGTAGGGCACGGCCGCGGCCATTGAACAGTTGTAGAGACGGGCGGCGTCGGCGAGTTGTTCGATCGACCTTGCGCCAATTCCACGCGTCGGGAAATTCACGACGCGGGAAAACGCGGTGTCGTCGTTGGGGTTGTCGATCAGGCGCAGATACGCAAGCGCGTGCTTCACTTCCTGGCGCTCGAAAAACCGCAAGCCGCCATACACGCGATACGCAATGCCCGCATTCACCAGCGTATGTTCGATGGTTCGCGACTGCGCATTGCTTCTATACAGGATCGCGATCTCGCCACGCGCCGCGCCTGCATGAATCAGCGCCTTGATCTCCTCGACGATCCACCCGGCTTCCTGCGTATCGGTCGCGGCCTCGTACACGCGCACGGGTTCGCCGTGACCTGCATCGGTGCGCAGATTTTTGCCGAGCCGGCGCGAGTTTTTCGCGATCAGGAAGTTGGCGGTATCGAGAATATGACCATGCGAGCGATAGTTCTGCTCCAGCTTGATCATGTTGCGCACATGGAATTCGCGCTCGAAATCATGCATGTTGCCGACGTTCGCGCCACGGAATGCGTAGATGGACTGGTCGTCGTCGCCCACGGCGAAGATGGCGTTATGCTCGCCCGCCAGTATCTTGAGCCACGCGTACTGCAGCTTGTTCGTATCCTGGAACTCGTCGACCAGAATATTGCGAAAACGCGCCTGGTAATGCGCGCGCAGCGGCGGATTGTGCGCGAGCAGCTCGTAGCAGCGCAGCAGGAGCTCGGGGAAATCCACCACGCCTTCGCGCTGGCATTGCTGCTCGTACGCCGCGTACAACTCGACGAACTTCATGTTGAAGGCGTCGGTCGCGTCGACGTCTTTCGGACGCAGCCCTTGTTCCTTCGCGTTGTTGATGAAGTACTGGAGATTCTTGGCCGGATATTTTTCGTCGTCGATATTCAGGCCCTTCATCAGCCGCTTGATGGCCGAAAGCTGGTCTGCAGTATCGAGGATCTGGAATGCCTGCGGCAGGCCGGCATCGCGGAAATGCGCGCGCAGCATGCGGTTGCACAAGCCGTGGAAGGTGCCGATCCACATGCCGCGAGTATCGATGGGCATCATGGCCGTCAGCCGCGCCATCATCTCTTTTGCGGCCTTGTTCGTGAACGTGACGGCGAGAATGGTCTGCGGCGACGCATAACCCTGCTGGATCAGCCACGCGATGCGCGTGATCAGGACGCGCGTCTTGCCGCTGCCCGCGCCCGCCAGGATAAGCGCCGGCTCGTTTGGCAACGTGACGGCGGCAAGTTGTTCGGGGTTCAGATTGGCAAGCAAATCGGGCATGGGCGAGTCTTCCGGTGGGTCGAACATTATAAGACCGCGCGGGCGGACACGTTTTCGAAACAACCGCTTTGAAAGCTCGCTTGGGGCTCGATTGAGGCCGATCAGGCGCGCCTAAATCGGCTGCAGGTTCGGTAAGACCTTATAATTCACCGATGTCGCTGGTCGACCCCCGCTTCTTTTTTACGCAATTTTCGGCAGATCCCACCCCATGAGTGACAACACGCTTGCGAAGAGTTTCGAGCCCCAAAACATCGAGTCCCACTGGGGACCCGAATGGGAAAAGCGCGGGTACGCCGCGCCGAGCCTTGACGAAGGAAAAAAAGACTTCTCGATCCAGCTCCCGCCGCCAAACGTCACCGGCACGCTGCACATGGGTCATGCGTTCAACCAGACCATCATGGACAGCCTCACGCGGTATCACCGCATGCTCGGCGAAAACACCCTGTGGCTGCCGGGCACGGACCACGCGGGCATCGCCACGCAGATCGTGGTCGAGCGCCAGCTCGACGCCAAGGGCATCTCGCGCCATGACCTCGGCCGCGAGGAATTCCTGAAACGCGTCTGGGAATGGAAACAGCAGTCGGGCTCGACCATTACGGGGCAAGTGCGCCGACTGGGCGCGTCCATCGACTGGTCGCGGGAATATTTCACGATGGACGACAAGATGTCGACCGCCGTGCAGGATGTTTTCGTCACGCTCTACAAGCAGGGCCTGATTTATCGTGGAAAGCGGCTGGTGAACTGGGATCCGGTGCTGGGCACGGCTGTGTCGGATCTTGAAGTGGTGAGCGAGGAGGAAGCCGGCAATCTGTGGCACATCAACTACCCGCTGACGGACGGCTCGGGACACCTGACAGTTGCCACCACGCGCCCGGAAACCATGCTCGGCGACACCGCCGTGATGGTCCATCCGGAAGACGAGCGTTACGCGCATCTCATTGGCAAGACGGTCACCTTGCCGTTGTCGGGCCGTGAAGTTCCGGTGATCGCGGACGACTATGTGGATCGCGAGTTCGGAACCGGCGTGGTCAAGGTCACGCCGGCGCACGATTTCAACGACTATCAGGTGGGCTTGCGTCACAAGCTGCCCATGATCGAAATCCTTACGCTCGACGCAAAAATCAACGACAACGCGCCGGAAAAATATCGTGGCCTGGATCGTTTCGATGCCCGCAAGCAGGTCGTGGCCGATCTCGAAGCGCTCGGCGCGCTTGAATCGGTCAAGCCGCACACGCTGATGGTGCCGCGCGGCGACCGTACCAGCGTGGTGATCGAGCCCATGCTGACGGACCAGTGGTTCGTGGCCATGAGCAAACCGGCGCCGGAAGGCACGTTCAATCCGGGTAAATCGATCGCGGAAACGGCGCTCGACGTAGTCCGCAGCGGCGAAATCAAGTTCGTGCCGGAAAACTGGTCGAACACGTATTACCAGTGGCTTGAAAATATCCAGGACTGGTGTATTTCTCGCCAGCTCTGGTGGGGCCATCAAATCCCCGCGTGGTACGGTGAGAACGGCGAAATCTTCGTCGCCAAGACGGAAGCCGAGGCGCGCTCGGAAGCCTCCCAAAACGGCTATACCGGCGCACTCAGACGCGACGAAGACGTGCTCGACACCTGGTTCTCGTCCGCGCTGGTGCCGTTTTCGTCGCTTGGATGGCCGAACGAAACGCCGGAACTGAAGCACTTCCTGCCGTCGTCGGTGCTGGTGACGGGGTTCGACATCATCTTCTTCTGGGTTGCCCGGATGGTGATGATGACCACGCATTTCACGGGCAAGATCCCGTTCGACACGGTCTACGTCCACGGTCTCGTGCGCGACGCGGAAGGCCAGAAAATGTCGAAGAGCAAGGGCAACACGCTCGACCCCATCGACATTGTCGACGGAATCGATCTGGAAACGCTCGTCGCCAAGCGTATTACCGGCCTGATGAACCCGAAGCAGGCCGAGAAAATCGAGAAAAAGACCCGCAAGGAATTCCCGGACGGAATTCAGCCGTTTGGCACGGATGCCTTGCGCTTCACGATGGCGTCCATGGCCACTCTCGGTCGCAACGTGAATTTTGATCTGGCAAGGTGCGAGGGATATCGTAATTTTTGCAATAAGTTGTGGAACGCTACACGGTTTGTGCTGATGAACACCGAAGGCCACGATTGTGGTTTCGGCAAACCGGAAGAATGCGAAGCGGGCGACTGCGGCCCAGGCGGCTACCTGCATTTTTCGCAGGCGGACTTCTGGATCGTCTCGCTGCTGCAGCGTGTGGAAGCGGAGGTCGAGAAGGGTTTCGCTGATTACCGGTTCGATAACGTGGCAAGCGCCATCTACAAATTCGTCTGGGACGAGTACTGCGACTGGTATCTCGAACTGGCGAAGGTACAGATCCAAAACGGCCTGCCCGAGCAGCAGCGCGCGACACGCCGGACCCTGCTGCGCGTGCTGGAAACCGTGCTGCGTCTGGCTCACCCGATCATTCCGTTCATCACGGAAGCTTTGTGGCAGAAGGTTGCGCCGCTGACCGACCGGTATCCGCAGCCGGCCAATGGCAGCCAAACGGCATCGATCATGATCCAGCGCTATCCGCAGGCGCAACCGTCGAAAATCGACGAATCGTCAGAACAGTGGGCGGCCGAACTGAAAGGAGTCATCGATGCATGTCGTAATCTGCGCGGCGAGATGAATTTGTCACCGGCAGTGAAAGTGCCGCTGCTGGCAACGGGCGACGAAGCGCAGTTGAAGTCGTTCGCGCCCTATGTCCAGGCACTGGCGCGTTTGTCGGAGGTAAAGATCATTACCGACGAAAATGCGCTCGACGCAGAGGCAAGTGGCGCGCCAGTTGCTATTGTAGGATCGAACAAGCTGGTGCTTAAGGTCGAGATCGACGTCGCCGCTGAACGCGAACGCCTCACGAAGGAAGTCGATCGGCTGACACAGGAAATCGGCAAGGCGCGCGTCAAGCTGGAAAACGAAAGTTTTGTAGCCCGTGCGCCGGCCGCGGTGGTTGAACAGGAACGCAAGCGGCTTGCCGAATTCGAGTCGACGGCTGACAAGCTGAAAGCGCAGCTTTCACGGTTGCCGGCGTAAACTTCATTCAGACGCGGCGGTGTCAGACCTGGAAACTAACCTATAGCTTGTTCCGTCTATAGCAAAGTGCAGTTTGACGCTGGAAGAATTCACTCGTCGCACTTTTTTATTCACGGATCAACCTGCATCATGGCAGTGGCTCTCGGGCCCACGAAATTCAGGCTTGACGTTTAAACACGATAAGAGGATCAGGGTCATCAAATGCTAAAAGTTACGAAAGCGGTTTTCCCGGTTGCGGGTCTCGGTACCCGGTTCCTCCCCGCAACCAAGGCCAGCCCGAAGGAAATGCTGCCTGTGGTCGACAAGCCGCTGATCCAGTACGCGGTCGAAGAGGCAATGGCAGCCGGCATTACGGAAATGATCTTTGTCACGGGGCGCAGCAAGCGCGCCATTGAAGATCACTTCGACAAGTCGTATGAGATCGAGGCCGAACTGGAAGCGCGCGGCAAGCAGAAGCTGCTCGATCTGGTCCGCAGCATCAAGCCGAGCCATGTGGACTGTTTCTACGTGCGCCAGGCCGAAGCGCTCGGTCTTGGGCACGCGGTGCTGTGCGCCGAAAAGCTGGTGGGCGACAACCCGTTTGCCGTCATCCTCGCCGATGACTTGTTGTACGGCACGCCGCCGGTCATGACGCAGATGATCGAAGTGTTCGACCACTATCACAGCTCGGTAATCGGCGTAGAAGAGATCCCGGCTCAGGATTCGAAGTCGTATGGTGTTATCGACGGGAAAGAGTGGGAAGACAATATTTTCAAGCTGTCGGGCATCGTGGAAAAGCCGGAACCGGCTGTGGCGCCGTCGAATCTCGGCGTAGTCGGCCGTTACGTGCTGAAGCCGCGTGTTTTCGACCATATCCGCGCGTTGAAGCCGGGCGCCGGCGGTGAACTGCAACTGACGGACGCGATCCAGTCGCTCCTCGCGGACGAACAAGTGCTCGCGTACAAGTATCACGGCACGCGTTTCGACTGCGGCAGCAAGCTCGGTTATCTGAAGGCGACGGTGGAATTCGCGCTGCGTCACCCGGAAGTTGCCGCCGACTTCCAGGAATACCTGGATACGCGCTCGCCGCATTTGGTTGGATAAGACTGGCTTCGGGCGCCCGTCGTGGCGCTTTGAAAATAAAAATGCCCATGATCTTCGTCATGGGCATTTTTTCGTCCGGCTGACCCGCTTAACGCCGCCGCATCAGAAAAGTGAAGACCTTGTCGTGCGAGGTCGATTCCACCAGTTCATTGCCGGTCTGCTTCGAAAACGCGGCAAAGTCACGTTGGGAACCCGGATCGGTCGCGAGGACCTTCAGAATCTGACCGCTTTGCATGTCGGACAGCGCCTTCTTCGCCCGCAAGATGGGCAGCGGACACATGAGCCCGCGCGCATCGACTTCCTTGTGCACTTCCATCGAATGAGCCTTGTTCGAACCTGCTTTTCGTAAGAGTCCGATTTTACCCCACTGCCTAAAAATTCACCGCTTCTCCCTTGGCCAGGGATTCCCTCATTGCGATGCCGATGCGCGTGGCTTCCCGCGCGTCTTCAAGCGTGAGGCCCGTCGCGGGGCCACCGTTGAGCGACGCCAAGAACGCCTCGGCCTCGTTCAGGAACGCGTGTTCGAAGCGCTCGAAGAACGTCGGCGTACATTCGTTGCGAATGCCCGTGGCATCGAAAATTTCCACGCGATTCAACCGCGGGTTGCTCCCCACCGATAACGCCCCGCCCGTTCCCACGACTTCCGTTTGCGTATCGTGGCCATGCGCACTGGTCCGCGATGCATGGAAAACCGCCATGCGTCCGCCCTCGAACTCGACGATGGCAACGCCGTTATCAATGTCGCCACACGCAGCCAGGCCTTCGTGGATGGCAATCGTGCCGCTTGCAAACACGCGCGTGACACGCGGATTGCCGAGCATCCAGCGCGCCAGGTCGATGTCGTGGACGCTGCAATCGAGGAACAGGCCGCCCGATGTCGGCGCGAAACGCACGAAGAAGCCATCGGGATCGTTTTTATCGACGGTTTGCGAACGGACCATGAACGGCCGGCCGATCGCGCCCTCGCGGACCTTGTTGAAGGCATCGCGATAACTGGCGTCGAAGCGGCGCACGAAACCGATCATGACCTGCAGATCGGGAAACCGTGCGCTTTCTTCGATAACCCGGTCGCACTGCGCCAGGTCCAGCGACAACGGCTTCTCGCAGAACACGTGTTTGCCGGCCCGTAATGCCGCGATGATCTGGTCGGCATGAAGCGACGTAGGCGTAACGAGCCAGACGGCATCAATCGATGTGTCTTGCAGCAACGACTCGTAGTCGTCGTAGAGCGCGAGTTCGGGCAGCTTTTCCACCGCCCATTCACGTTCAGCCGCGACCGGGCTGCACGCGGCCGCGAGCGTCGCGCCGGGCACATGCCACGCGAGATTGCGCGCATGGCGTTGACCAAGCCGCCCCAATCCGGCAATGCCGATCCGCACCGGCGCTTTCATGCCGCGCCCAGCTTGATGATCGTTCCTTCGCGCCATGAACGCGTGGCGGCATCGGCGAGTTCGAGCGCTTTCAGGCCGTCCGCGACCGTCGTGCGCACGGGTTTGCCTTCCTGGACGGCATCGAAGAAATGCGCGATCTCCAGCGCGTACGCCGCGCGGTATCGCTCGAGGAAAAATGCCTCGGGGACATCGTTCGATACCGCCGTCTTCGAGTACGCGGTGACTTCGGTGGGACGGACATTGCCCGCCTGCAGCATGCCTTTGCTGCCGAGCAATTCGAAGCGCTGGTCGTAGCCGTACGCCGCGCGCCGCGTCGTGTTGATCTGGCACAAGCGGCCGCGTTTGGTGCGAATGGTGACGGCCGTCGAGTCGATGTCACCCGCATCCGCAATCGCCGGATCGGTCAGGACGCTTCCGGTGGCGTGCAGTGTGTCGGCTTCGTCGTCGAGCATCCAGCGGAAGATGTCGAAGTCGTGGATCAGCATGTCCTTGAAAATGCCGCCCGAATGTTTGATGTAGTCAACGGGCGGCGCCCCCGGGTCGCGACTCGTGACAATCAGCATTTCCGGATCGCCGATTTCACCCGCCTCCACGCGCGCCTTCAACGCAGCGAACGTCGGGTCGAAGCGGCGCTGGAAGCCGATCATGCAGACCACGCCGGCTTTGGCGACGGCATCGGCGCAAGCGCGTGCGCGTTCGAGCGTCAGGTCCACAGGCTTTTCGCAGAACACGTGTTTCTTTTGCGCCGCCGATTTCATGATCAGGTCGGCATGGGTATCGGTGCTCGAACACACCACGGTCGCGCCGATAGACGCATCGCCCAGCGCGCCTTCCACGTCCGCCACCTGCGCGCCGTGCAGCGCGGCCAGGGCGGCGGCGGCTTCCTTGTTGACATCGACTACATATTTCAGGCGCACACCCGGCTGTTTTGCCAGATTCGCCGCATGGATCTTGCCGATCCGCCCTGCTCCGAAAACCGCTACATCAATCGTCATAGCCGCCTGTCTCCCTTGATTCTTCTACGTTCAGTTCAAGCCGGTACGCAAGCGCGATGAACAGCGCCTGGCACAGGCAGATCGTGCTCGTGAGCGAGCGGAACGCGAACGCGCTGCCCTCCTTCACGAACAAATGCGCGCTCGCGTGACGCGCGAGCGGCGAAAGCTGGCCGTCGGTGATGACCAGCGTCTTGGCGCCGTGATGCTGCGCCGCGCGCACGCAGTACTGCGTCTCCTTGCCGTAGGGCGCGAAGCTGATTGCAATCACCACATCGCCCTTTTTCACGCTGCGAATCTGCTCGCGGTACATCCCGCCGAAGCCCGACACGAGATGCACGCGCTTGGCCGTATGCTGCAGCGCGTACACGATATAACTCGCCACCGGAAACGATCTCCGCACGCCGATCACGTAGATGTTCTCGGCATGCTCCAGCATCTTCACGGCGGCTTCGAACTGTTCGTCGTCGAGACCCGCTTCGAGCTCGGCGAGCCCGCTTTGACTCGCCGCGATGAATTCACGCGCGACCGATCCGCCCGACAACTTGCCGGGCTTTTCATCAATCAGTTTCCTGATCCGCTGCTGGTAGCTTTGCGCGGAACCGTTCTGGCCCGTGTATGCCTGCTTGAAAATCGCCTGTAGGTCGGAGAAACCGGAAAAACCGAAGCGTTGCGCAAAGCGCACCACCGCCGACGGATGCACGCCGCACGCGCTCGCAATATCGCCAGTGCGATCCATCATCACGTTGCTGCGATGCTGCTCTATATACGTCGCCACGCTTTTGAGCTGGCGCGGCAGTGCGTCGTACGCCTCTGTGATGCGCTGCATCAGTTCGTCGACGGTCTCGGTGTCCGTGGCTGTTTCCTGTGTGTCTGATGTGTCTTCCTGCATGCGGTGCTCGTCATGGATTCCCGTTTCGATGCAACCGATTATAGATACCTCCCGGAACAAATGGAATGAATTTTCCAAACGTCGGGTAGTTAAACTTCCTATTGCATAGCGCTCAGACTTGTCCTAATCTTGGTCGTGAGCAAGGGGACGTGAGCGCTGTCCATCGCGCCTGATTGCTTATCCAGAAAAACAACCGTGATAGGTGGAGACAATGAGACTTTGCAATGGCCGAGCCGCCCTGCGCGTGCTCGCAGCGGCTGCCGCTTTGTGCGGCGCAGCGGCACTGAGCAGCCAGGCAGCCCACGCGGCTCCCGACGCCCATTTCGTTTTGATCAGCCACGCGCCAGATTCGGACTCATGGTGGAACACGATCAAGAACGCCATCAAACAGGCCGATGAGGACTTCAACGTAGAGACGGATTACCGCAATCCGCCCAACGGCGATCTCGCCGACATGTCGCGGTTGATCGAACAAGCGGCGGCGCGTAACTACGATGGCGTGATCGTGACCATCGCGGACTTCGACGTACTGAAAAGTGCGATGAACAAGGTGACCGCGAAGAAGATTCCGCTCGTCACGATCAACTCGGGCACCGAAGAGCAAAGCGCGCAGCTTGGCGCGATCATGCATATCGGCCAACCTGAATATGTTGCGGGTCACGCGGCTGGCGAGAAGGCCAAGGCCGCAGGCATCAAGTCGTTCCTGTGCGTCAATCACCTGGCGACCAACGTGGTGTCGTTCGATCGCTGCCGTGGTTTCGCCGATGCCATCGGTGTCGACTACAAACCGTCGACGCTCGACTCGGGACAGGACCCGACTGAGATCCAGTCGAAGGTCAGCGCGTATTTGCGCAATCATCCGAACACGCAGGCCATCCTGACGCTCGGACCGACGCCCGCTTCGGCCACATTGAAAGCCGTGCAGCAGATGGGCCTGGAAAAGAAGATCTGGTTTGCGACTTTCGATTTCTCCGATGACATCGCAAAAGCCATCCAAGCCGGCACGATCCAGTTCGCGATCGATCAGCAGCCGTACTTGCAAGGCTATATCCCGGTTGCCGTGCTGGCGATCGTGAAGCATGACAAGACCACCGATCCGGTGAAGATCCGCCAGATCCTGGAAGCGAATCCGAAGTTCAAGGCTCGGCTCGCAACCTACGGACTTCAACCATCTTACGGTCCGAAGAACATCCGTTCAGGACCGGGCTTCATCACGAAGGACAACATCGACAAGGTGTTGAAGTTCGCAGGCCAATACAGGTGATTCATCGCGGACGGCGGTGCGGATCATCCTCGACCTGACTACGCCGTTCGCAGCACCAGCTTTCTCTCAACGCGCCGCCGCCTGCGTCCGTCAGGCGGCTGGCCGCGCGCTTCAAGGAGCCATCATGGGCATAGCCGGCAAGCACGTTCCTCCCCTCTCCAACGCGGCCGATTCTTCCAGTGCGCCGGCCACGGCCGCGCCCGCCGATGAACGCGTCAGGCGTCAATCGTGGTTCGGCCATATCCTGAATCGTCCGGAATTCGCGGCGATCTCCGGCGCAGTGCTCGTGTTCATTGTGTTCGGCGTAAGCGCCGGAAGCTCGGGCATGTTCAACCTCGACGGCGTGATGAACTGGTCGCAAGTCGCGGCGTACCTCGGCCTGCTTGCGGTCGGCGCGTGCCTGCTGATGATCGCGGGCGAGTTCGATTTGTCGATTGGCTCGATGATCGGTTTCGCCGGCATGATGGTCGCGATTCCGTCGGTGTATTTTCACTGGCCGTTGTCGGTTGCGATCCTGTTCGCCTTCGTCTGTTCCATGTTGCTAGGCGCATTGAACGGCTATCTGGTCGTGAAGACGCGGTTGCCGTCGTTCATCGTGACGCTCGCGTTCCTGTTCATCCTGCGCGGCTTGACGCTTGCGCTCTCCATTCTCTTTGCCGACCGCACCATCATCTCCGGCGTCGGCGATCTCGCGCAGAACGACTGGCTCGCGAACACGCTGTTTCATGGCGTCGCGCTGCATGGCCTCTTTTCATGGCTCGGGCATATGGGTATCGGCAAATTGCTCGATAGCGGCGAACCGCTCGTGCCCGGTATTCCAAAGGTCATCTTGTGGTGGCTCGCGCTCGCCGCGGTCAGCGCGTTCGTGCTTGCGAAGACGCGTTTCGGCAACTGGATCCTCGCAGTCGGCGGCGATGCAAACGCAGCTAAGAACGTCGGCGTGCCCGTGCGGCGCGTGAAGATTTCATTGTTCGTGCTGACCGCGTTTTGCTCATGCTTGTTCGCCGTGCTGCAAGTTTGCGACATCGGATCCGCTGCCGCCGATCGCGGCCTGCAGAAGGAATTCGAAGCGATCATCGCGGCGGTGATCGGCGGAACGCTGCTGACCGGCGGTTATGGTTCGGTGATCGGCGCGTGCTTCGGTGCGCTCATCTTCGGCGTCGTACAGATCGGCATCACGTACACGAACGTCAGCTCCGACTGGTTCCGCGTGTTCCTCGGCGTGATGCTGCTGATCGCCGTGCTGTTCAATCACTACGTGCGTCGTCGCGTTTCACAAGCTCAATGAGGGGAACGGTCATGGCTGAACAAGACACCATTCTCGCGCTCGAAAACGTCAGCAAGTTCTTCGGCCGCGTGATCGCACTCAACGGTGTGACGCTGCGTTTGAAGCGCGGCGAAGTGCACTGCCTGCTCGGCGATAACGGCGCAGGCAAATCCACTCTGATCAAGACGCTTGCCGGGGTTCATACGCCCTCCTCGGGCGAATATCTCGTCGATGGCAAACCGGTGCAATTCGGCTCGCCCAAGGAAGCGCTCGATATGGGTATCGCGACCGTGTACCAGGATCTCGCGCTCGTACCCTTGTTGTCCGTCGCGCGCAATTTCTTCATGGGCCGCGAGCCGCAGAAAAAGCTCTTCGGTTTGCTCAACGTGATGGATCTGGACCTCGCGGCGGAAACATCGACGGCACGGCTTTCCGAAATGGGGATCAACGTACGCGACGCACATCAACCCATTGGCACCATGTCCGGCGGCGAAAAGCAATGTCTCGCGATCGCGCGGGCGATCCATTTCGGCGCACGCGTGCTGATCCTCGATGAACCCACGGCCGCGCTCGGCGTGAAGCAATCGTTCAACGTGCTGCGCCTGATCCATACGGCGCGCTCGAAAGGCATCTCCGTGATCTTCATCACGCACAACGTGCATCACGCGTACCCCATCGGCGATTCGTTCACGCTGCTCAATCGCGGCCGTTCAATGGGCACGTTCACGAAAGACACGATCACGAAGAACGAAGTCCTCGACATGATGGCGGGCGGCGCCGAGATGCAGCAAATGATGAGCGAACTGGAAGACGCCCCGGCCTGAACCCGGGCTCCTTCGCGGACTTCATCTACTCCAAGGATCGAACATGGCATTGCATTCATCAACCGGATCGCGTTTCGCCGAAGGGCGAACCCGCGACATCGTATGTCTCGGGCGGCTCGCGGTCGATCTCTATGCGCAGCAGGTCGGCGCCAGGCTCGAGGACGTATCGAGCTTTGCGAAATATCTGGGCGGGTCGTCGGCGAATATCGCGTTTGGATGCGCCCGGCTCGGCCTCAGGTCGGCAATGCTCTCGCGCGTCGGCAACGATCACATGGGCCGCTTCCTCACTGAGACGCTGGAACGCGAGGGGTGCGACACGAGTCACGTGCGCATCGATCACGACCGGTTGACGGGACTCGTGCTGCTCGGCATTGAAGATCGCGATACGTTTCCGCTGGTGTTCTATCGCGATGATTGCGCGGACATGGCCGTCGATGAAAACGACTTCGACGAAGCGTTCATTGCTTCATCGAAAGCGCTGTTGATTACCGGCACGCACTTCTCCACCGATCAGGTCAATCGCACGAGCCGCCGCGCGCTCGATTACGCGCGCCGCAACCAGGTTCGTACGGTGCTCGATATCGATTACCGGCCGGTGCTATGGGGACTGACCGGCAAGGCCGATGGCGAGACACGCTTCGTCGCCAACGACAATGTCACCGCCCACTTGCAAGGCATCCTGCCGCTGATGGACCTCGTGATAGGCACGGAAGAGGAGTTCCGGATCGCGGGCGGCAAGGGCACGCTGATCGATGCGTTGACCGCCGTTCGTTCCGTCACGGACGCAACGCTCGTCGTCAAGCGTGGGCCAATGGGCTGCTCGATCATCGAAGGCGACGTTCCGGTTTCGATAGACGATGCCCCCGTTCACGGCGGCGTCGAAGTCGAAGTGCTGAACGTGCTGGGCGCGGGCGATGCGTTCGCTGCAGGCTTTCTCGCCGGATGGCTGCGCGACGAACCCATGGACGTCTGCGCGCGTACCGCGAACGCGTGCGGCGGGCTGGTTGTATCGCGTCACGGATGCGCGCCCGCCATGCCCACGCCCGCAGAGCTCACTTACTTCCTCGATGCCGCACGCGCCGATCCTTTCCGCATGCGCCGTCCCGACCGCGATGCAACGCTTGCGCGCCTGCACCGCGTGACGCCGGCTCGCAAACAGTGGAACGAAGTGCTTGGATTTGCCTTCGATCACCGCAACCAGTTTTTCGACCTCGCGCAGCAAACCGGCGCGGACGAAACGCGTATCGCCGAGCTCAAAGGCTTGTTCGTGCAAGCCGTCGCGCAGACGGAAAAGGAGCGCGGACTGGAAGGACGCATCGGCGTGCTGATCGATGACCGCTACGGCCAGGACGCGCTGAACGCAGCAACCGGACGCGGCTGGTGGATCGGGCGTCCGGTGGAGTTGCCCGGCTCCATGCCGCTTGTTTTCGATCACGGCCGCTCGATCGGAACCACGCTTGTCGAGTGGCCGCGCGAACATGTTGCAAAGTGCCTGGTGCACTATCACCCCGACCATCCACACGATCTCCGCCTCGAACAGGAAGCCCAGATCCGCGCGCTGTACGACGCGGTCCAGGCAAGCGGCCACGAGTTGCTGCTCGAAGTGATCGTGCCTAAGAACGGGCCGCCGATTGCCGAAGATACCGCGCTGCGTTCGTTGAAACGGCTTTACAACCTTGGCATCTATCCCGAGTGGTGGAAGCTCGAACCAATGAGCGCGAAGCAATGGGAAGCCGTCGATGCGTTGATCGCCGAGCGTGACCCCGCGTGTCGCGGCGTCGTGTTGCTGGGTTTGTCGGCGGCGGTGGATCAACTGTGCGAGGGCTTCAAACCGGCGGCTTTATCGAAGACATGCCGTGGGTTTACCGTTGGCCGCACGATCTTCCATGAGCCGAGTCACGCGTGGCTCGCCGGGACAATAGATGACGCCGAACTCGTCGCACGCGTGCGGCGCACGTTCGAAACGCTGATCGATGCATGGACCGAAGCGCGCGCCGCCCGGCACCCGAAAGCCACCGCGCAGGAGCAGGCAGCATGAACAGCACGATCCGTTTGACCACCGCGCAGGCGCTGGTCCGCTATCTCGCCGCGCTGCAGACCGAGGACGGCGAAGCGCTCTTCGGCGGCGTCTTTGCGATCTTCGGGCACGGCAACGTAGCAGGTATGGGCGAGGCCTTGTATGCGCATCGCGAGACTCTGCCCACGTTTCGCGCGCACAACGAGCAGGCGATGGCGCATGCGGCTATTGCCTATGCAAAGGCGAATTTCCGCCGGCGGATGATGGCGGTGACGACCTCCATTGGCCCGGGCGCGACGAACCTCGTGACGGCCGCAGCATTGGCGCACGTGAATCGCTTGCCCGTGCTGTTGCTGCCCGGCGATATCTTCGTGTCCCGTGCGCCCGATCCTGTCCTGCAACAAGTGGAAGACTTCGGCGACGGCAACGTATCCGCGAACGATACCTTGCGTCCTGTCTCGCGTTATTTCGATCGCATCGTGCATCCGGCGCAATTGTTGAGCGCGTTGCCTCGTGCAATCCGCGTATTGACCGACGCCGCGTTGTGCGGCCCCGTCACGCTCGCGCTGCCGCAAGACGTGCAGGCGATGGCGTACGACTATCCCGCATCGTTCTTCGAGCCGCGTCTGGTTTCGTTTCATGCGCCCTCGCCCATGGCCGATGACATCACCCGCGCGGCCACCGCATTGCGAGCTGCCAAAAGGCCTCTGCTCGTGTCGGGCGGCGGCGTGCTGTACGGCCTCGCGACCGGTGCATTGCGCTCATTCTCGGAACGTCATGGCATTCCTGTCGCCGAAACTCAGGCGGGAAAAGGTGCGCTCGAATGGGATCATCCGCTGAATCTGGGCGGTATCGGCGTGACCGGGTCGGAAGCCGCGAACCAGTTGGCAAGTGATGCCGATTGTGTCCTCGCGGTCGGCACGCGGCTGCAGGATTTCACCACGGGATCGAACACGCTGTTCGCGCAGGCGCAGCTTATCGGCATCAATGCCAATGCATTCGATGCCTTGAAACAAGGTGCTTTGGCAGTTGAATCCGATGCACAGCTCGCGCTCGATGCGCTAAGCCGTGCGCTCGGCGACTGGCGTGCATCGCCGCCGTGGACCGTTCGTGCGCACGAACTCGCCGATAGCTGGCGCGCGACCGTCGATCACGTGACGAACGCGCAGCAGCTCGACAACGCGTTGCCACGTGAAGCCGATGTCATCGGCGCGGTGCAGCGTTCGAGCGTGCAATCGGCGGCCAACGACATCGTGGTCTGTGCAGCCGGAACCCTTCCCGCCGAATTGCAAAAGCTCTGGCGCACGAGCGCGCCGGGCGGTTATCACGTCGAATACGGCTACTCGTGCATGGGCTACGAAGTCGCCGGCGCGCTCGGTGCGAAACTCGCGCGTCCCGAGCGGGAAGTGATCGTAATCGTAGGCGATGGCAGCTATCTCATGATGAACAGCGAGCTTGCTACATCGGTGATGCTTGGCGCCAAGATCATCGTCGTGCTGCTCGACAACCGCGGCTACGGTTGCATCAACCGGTTGCAACAAGCTTGCGGCGGCGCACCGTTCAACAACCTGTTGGCCGACAGCCGGCAAGGTCCGGAAGGCGCGCCTGCCATCGACTTCGCCATGCACGCGCGCTAGA
>NZ_JBSIPA010000967.1:0-533 GCF_053574605.1 Caballeronia sp. M23-90
GTACTACTTCAACATACATACTGAAACGAACCCGACGGGCGAGATTCGCGGGCAAGTGATGCCCGCAAACTAGCACCGCTTGGATAAGAGAGGACGGTTCATGAGTTGGCAGAGTACGTTGATGTGTTGGGTCCTGCGCCACAGGATGCGCCCTGCAACGGCCACGCCCGGGATCGATGTAGCCAAGGCACGCGCAATGACATCGAAGCGCGCGTGGTCGCCCAAGGTCCCACGCGGTTGGCATCTTGAAGAAAGATATGCCGAGAGCGACGCGCCCCTTCGTGGCGAATGGCTTTCGCCCGAGGTGCCTTCGGACATCACGATTCTTTATCTGCATGGCGGCGGTTATTACTTTTGCTCGCCGGCGACGCATCGCAACCTCGTGTTCGCGTTTGCCCGGCGTTCCGGCGCGCGCATTTTTTCGCTCGATTACCGGCTCGCGCCCGAGCATCCGTTTCCGGCAGCGCACGATGACGCTCTGGCTGCGTACAGAAAGCTCATCGCCGATGGTGTGGCGCCACAGTCGCTTGTGA
>NZ_JBSIPA010000968.1:0-502 GCF_053574605.1 Caballeronia sp. M23-90
AACAACTCGCCGCCCGGTTCGTTGCATGGCGAGAATTCGCCGAACTCACCGAAAATCCGTCGGCCGCTTTCTGATAGTCGTCACACCTGCCGTCGTGTCATCTCACTGTCGGTAACTTGACAATGCCAACGTGGCTTTTCAAACAACTTCCGGCGGATGTTCAAATGTATGGAACGGGGCTGGGCTTGGCACCGTCCATTCGAGCCCCTCAGCTCCGTCCCAGGGCTTGTCAGAAGCATCTGACAAATCCTTTGAACGTGCGTAGCAAGGCAGCGCCACAGCGAAGAGAAAATAGACCTGAGCGAGCCCAAAGAAAAACGCTCCGATCGTTGCAATCTGGTTGAAACCAGTGAACTGTGCCGGGTAATCAGCATAACTGCGTATTCCACGCAAAGTGAATGGCCATTCCACGGCAAAGTGAATCGTGATTCCAAGGCAAAGCGAACAGGAATTCCACGTCATCGCGAACAAACGGAGCGCAGCGACGCGGGGCCTTTGCTAT
>NZ_JBSIPA010000969.1:0-485 GCF_053574605.1 Caballeronia sp. M23-90
CGCTGACACGCGAGATCGATCGTCTGCGGCGACAGCTTATGCAGGCGCGGTTGATCATCGACGTTCAAAAAAAAGTTTCCTCCTTAATGGCTCTGCAGAACGAAGAGGACACGGATGGCAACTCCGCTTGGACGGAGTGAACATCCTGGTGCCGGACGTCGGCGTGGCACGTGCGTGCCGGGTCATGAACATCGATCGCTCACTCGTGTACCGACAGCGCGCCGCGGCACGTCATCTGGTCGCGCAACCAGTTCCGTCCAGAGCTCGTCCCCGGCCTCCTCTCGCATTGAGCGCGCTCGAGCGTTGGTGCGTGCTCGACGCGCTCAACAGCGAGCGTTTCGCTAATTGCTCACCGCGGCAAACCTACGCCACTCTGCTCGATGAGGGCATCTATCTTGGCTCGGTACGCACCATGTACCGGTTGCTCGCCGGCGCCGACCAGGTACGTGAACGGCGCCGGCAATTGACTCATCCGTCCTACACCC
>NZ_JBSIPA010000970.1:0-484 GCF_053574605.1 Caballeronia sp. M23-90
TCGGCCACTTTGCCCACGCGCGCCAGCGTTACCACGCACGGCACGCCATGCGCCGTTCCGACGTGATATTCGCGACGGCCGATGATCTCGGTGCGGACATTCCCGGCAAGGCGCATTGCATCGGTGAGATCGCCCAGTTCCTGCGGCAACGCCGCCATGATGCCGAGCCGTTCCATCTTCATTCCACTGCCTGCAGTTTAGCCACCGCCAACGCGAGCCATTTCTCGCCATGGCGTTTGAACCGGACCTGGGCTTTCGCGTCCGTCCCTGCTCCTTCCAGCGCGCGGCTGACACCGGATTCAAGATCGGGCAGCCCGTGTTCCACAACAAGTTCGGCGAGGGCACGGTGATCGCGCTGCAAGGCGCATTGCATCGGTGAGATCGCCCAGTTCCTGCGGCAACGCCGCCATGATGCCGAGCCGTTCCATCTTCATTCCACTGCCTGCAGTTTAGCCACCGCCAACGCGAGCCATTTCTCGCCATG
>NZ_JBSIPA010000971.1:0-477 GCF_053574605.1 Caballeronia sp. M23-90
GTCACGCTCAATGCGCCAGCGCATTTTGGCAACGTGAACGAGATGTTGCACGACCGTCTCTTCGGGCAAAGTTGAAAGCCAGTATTTGGTTGGTTCGATTTCACCAATGGGCCACTCGATAAGCAGCCATTCTTCATCGCGCGGCGTAGCCCGCCAATTATCACGGTGAGAGGTCCGCACGCGCAACGCCGCAAAACGGGAACTTAGAGCCGCACGAGTGCCTTCGCGCCACGAAACGGTGTTATAGCAAGATGGATCGAGCGCTAGTGCTAGGTCCTTGACAGCGACTGGATCATGTCCCGGTACCCGACGTTGCAGGCTTCGAGTTCGGCCAACCTTGCCGATTGAACGTACAGCCGGCAGTGGGGCAAGGCCCGGTGGCCACACGCGTGTGCTCGACTGGATGCCCACGGCGTATTGCAGGCCGAGTTCGCCAACGTTGGCACGAAACGCCGCGTCGTTTCCATAACCCGCGTC
>NZ_JBSIPA010000972.1:0-475 GCF_053574605.1 Caballeronia sp. M23-90
GTACAGCCGGCAGTGGGGCAAGGCCCGGTGGCCACACGCGTGTGCTCGACTGGATGCCCACGGCGTATTGCAGGCCGAGTTCGCCAACGTTGGCACGAAACGCCGCGTCGTTTCCATAACCCGCGTCAGCCAGCACCACTGCGTTCGGCGCACCGCTTTGCCTTGCCTCGCGCAGTTGCGTGATGGCGATCTGCGGCTTGGTCGCAAACTCAACCTGATCGGGCACACCAGCTTGTTGCCGTCTTGCCGGGTCCTCCGCCCATTCGCGTGGCAAGTAAAGCTGATAAGCGACGGGCAGGCTCGCCTCCTCGGTGGCTACCAAAAGGCTAACAGCGACCTGGCAATTATCCTGCTTACCCAACTGCCCGCAGTATTGCCGCGCCACGCCCACCGAATGCTTTCCCTTCTTCGGAAAGCCCGTGTCGTCAATGATCCAGTACAGTCCGTTTGACGGATTCATGTGCGGCAATACCCA
>NZ_JBSIPA010000973.1:0-468 GCF_053574605.1 Caballeronia sp. M23-90
GGCGAAGAAATCGAAATCATCGGTATCAAGCCGACGGTGAAGACGACGTGCACGGGCGTGGAAATGTTCCGCAAGCTGCTGGACCAAGGTCAAGCGGGCGACAACGTGGGTATTCTGTTGCGCGGCACGAAGCGTGAAGACGTGGAACGTGGTCAAGTGCTGGCCAAGCCGGGTTCGATCACGCCGCACACGCACTTCACGGCTGAAGTGTATGTGCTGAGCAAGGACGAAGGCGGTCGTCACACGCCGTTCTTCAACAACTATCGTCCGCAGTTCTACTTCCGTACCACGGACGTGACGGGTTCGATCGAGTTGCCGAAGGACAAGGAAATGGTCATGCCGGGCGACAACGTGTCGATCACGGTGAAGCTGATCGCTCCGATCGCCATGGAAGAAGGTCTGCGCTTCGCTATCCGTGAAGGCGGTCGTACCGTCGGCGCCGGTGTCGTGGCCAAGGTTCTCGAGTAA
>NZ_JBSIPA010000974.1:0-452 GCF_053574605.1 Caballeronia sp. M23-90
GGTTCGCCAGATCCTTCTGTAGCCGTTCCGGGCCGAAGGTTTGTCGGCTACGCTCGTGAGCTGCACGCACCTGCGCTTCGAGCCGAGACTCCTGCTGCGCGTGCAACGACAGCGGCCGTTTGCGCCAGGCATAGTAGCCACTCGTGGACACGCCCAGGAACCGGCACATCGGCGGCACAGGGTACTGCTGTCGCATCTGCTCAATTGCGTCGTACTTCACCGCGACTCCTTCGCGAAGTACGTTGCAAACTTTTTTAACAGATCGCGCTCCATCTTCACTTCTGCCAACTCTCGCTTGAGCCGGCTCAGCTCCGCCTCGATCTCTGTCAGTGGTTTCTGGGTTTGCCCGACGTTCTCCAGCTTGCCGTCCTTTGCGGCGCGAACCCAGTTCGCCAACGTCTTCATCGATATTGACAATCGACGGGCAGCTTCAGACACGCCCACTCCGTCAG
>NZ_JBSIPA010000975.1:0-440 GCF_053574605.1 Caballeronia sp. M23-90
GCTGCTTATCGAGTGGCCCATTGGTGAAATCGAACCAACCAAATACTGGCTTTCAACTTTGCCCGAAGAGACGGTCGTGCAACATCTCGTTCACGTTGCCAAAATGCGCTGGCGCATTGAGCGTGACTATCAGGATCTCAAGCAGGAGTTTGGCCTCGGACACTTCGAGGGACGTGGGTGGCGTGGTTTTCACCATCACGCATCCCTATGCATTGCCGCCTATGGGTTTCTCGTCGCACAGCGCCTGAGTCAAGGCAGTAAAAAAAACTCCGAAGTCCGCAGCGTACCTGCCTTACCCGCGGACTACATCCCACGCGGCTCCTCAGCGCATGCAGCGACACGTATCTGATTCGATTGCAACGCTGCGCGGGCGAATTGCTGCCCACATCTCCAGGCGATTACAAAGGTGCCCATACTGTTGTGTTCTCCACGCATATTTA
>NZ_JBSIPA010000976.1:0-436 GCF_053574605.1 Caballeronia sp. M23-90
GGAAGTGATCAAGACTCATAGTCGGCCTTATGTTTCCAATGACAACCCGTTCTCCGAATCGCACTTCAAGACGTTTAAATATCGTCCTGACTTCCCGGATCGCTTCGGCTGCATCGAGGACGCCCGGGCGCACTGCCAGACATTCTTTGCCTGGTACAACACCGAGCATCGTCATTCAGGGATCGCGCTCATGACCCCGCACACCGTTCATTACGGCGGCGCTCAAGCGCTCACCAGAACGCGCTGCGCCACCCTGGATGCCGCCTTCCTGGCCCACCCCGAGCGTTTCAAGCGTGTCGCACCGCGACCACCCGAATTGCCCGTCGCCGCATGGATCAACCCACCCAAAAAGAAGGAATCCCAAACCCGCATAAAACTTGACGCTTGCTCACTGAATGTAAACACCCAGGTGTCGCAAACTCATTGACACGCTCCG
>NZ_JBSIPA010000106.1:0-16345 GCF_053574605.1 Caballeronia sp. M23-90
CCAAGGCCGGCGAATGCGGGCACGAGATACACGCCGTCGCTGTGCGGGACGCTGCGCGCGAGCGTTTCGATTTCCTTCGCAGTCTTGATGATGCCCAGGCCGTCGCGCAGCCACTGCACCACCGCGCCACCGATGAAAATGCTGCCTTCCAGCGCGTAGTCGACCTTGTCGCCGATCTGCCACGCAATGGTCGTGACGAGGTTGTTGCTCGATTCGATGGGTTTGTCGCCCGTGTTCATCACGAGGAAACAGCCTGTGCCGTAAGTGTTCTTCACCATGCCGGACTGCGTGCACATCTGGCCGAAGAGGGCAGCGTGCTGGTCCCCGGCAATGCCGGCCAGCGGAATCTTCGAGGCAAACATCGTTGTCTTCGTCGGCCCATAGACTTCCGACGATGACCGCACCTCCGGCAACATGCTGCGCGGAATATCAAGTGCATCGAGCAGCTCGTCGTCCCACTTGAGCGTATGGATGTTGAACAGCATGGTGCGCGATGCGTTCGTCACATCGGTGATATGCAGCGCGTGTTTGGTGAAGTTCCAGACGAGCCAGCTATCCACCGTGCCAAACGCCAGACGTCCGTTCCGGGCTTTCTCGCGCGCGCCTTCCACGTTGTCGAGGATCCAGCGGATCTTGGTCGCCGAGAAATATGAATCGATCGGCAGTCCGGTCTTTGCGCGAACCTTTTCTTCGAGACCCTGCGCCTTGAGCTGATCGCAGAGATCGGCGGTGCGGCGATCCTGCCATACGATCGCGTTATAGATCGGATGACCCGTTTCGCGGTCCCAGACAATGGTCGTCTCGCGCTGATTGGTGATGCCGATAGACGCAATCGACGCCCCGTTGAGCCCTGCACGCGTCACGGCCTCCGCGGCAACGCCTGCCTGCGTGGACCAGATTTCCTGCGGATCGTGTTCGACCCAGCCCGGCTGGGGATAGATCTGCGCGAATTCCTTTTGCGCGACTGAAACCACGCTTCCCTGGCGATCGAACACCATGGCGCGTGAGCTTGTCGTGCCCTGATCGAGCGCGAGGATGTATTGCTCCTGCATTGTCTTCTCCACTTTCCTGGACGAATCGCCTAGTCTTCCCGGCGATATTGACGGCCTCTTGTTTTAACCATCGGTTCGGGGCGGACCGCGTTCCGACACCGTGGTTTCCCAGTATCTGTCAATAAAAGAAAACTTATCGAACCGATAATGTTCGAATTCGAATGCTAATGAACAGATTCGAAAATGTAAAGGCACATTTGGTGACATCGCTCAAGCACAGACGCCAAAAAACAGAACGCCGGCCACATGAGCATGCGGGCCGGCGTATGCGGCGAGTACTGTCGGGTCAAAAGCTATTCAGGCACGTTCGGCTTCGACCTCAACTGTCGACGCTGCGCGCACGCGCGTTTTCATTTTCGTTTCGAGCAGCCGGTTGACTGCAATCGAACCGGCGACAGCGCATAGCATCGGCACGATGAAATCGTGATCGATGCGCGTGAATTCGACCATGAGGACGAGGGCGGTGATCGGCATGTTCATCGATGAAGCCAGGAAGGCCGTCGCACCCACCAACGCAAATGCGCCCATGGGGGTGCCGGGCCACATGAGCGTCCATGCACCGCCCAGCACGATAGCGAGCAATGCCCCGTTGGACATGCCCGGCGTCAGCAGACCGCCTTGAGCGCCTGCCCGCAGGCTGCTCGTGGTGATGGCCACCTTGATCAACAGCAGCGTCGCAGCGAGTCCGATGGTCAGCTCATTGCTGAACCCCAGTTGCGCGGGCGTCTTGCCGTTGCCGAGAATCTGCGGAAACAAGACTGCCAGCAGGCCGACGACAAGAAAGTTGGCTATCGATAAAACGGGCAACGTCCGCCCCTTCGGCGCGGCCGCGCGTGCACGACCGGTCAACTGGACGAAGGCGAACGCAGCGACGCCGAACACCGGTCCCATCGCGATGGACCATATGACCAAATTCGCGCTCAGCGCGAAATGCGGGACGACGTATTGCGACTCGTCGCCCAGTCCCAGCCACGCGACAACGGCGGCAATGACGGACGAGGCCAGCGCGGGAATCACCACGCGCAACTCGAACGAACGGAGCAGGACTTCGAGCACGAAGATCGCGCCGCCAAGCGGCACGTTATAGACCGCGGCAAGCCCGGCGCCTGCGCCGCAAGCCACCATCAGGCGCGTTTGTTCCAAGCTCAGGCCGGCGTAATGCGACAGCCAGCCTGCTATCAGCGAACCGATCTCGCGCGGCGCGACTTCACGTCCGAGCGGCGAGCCGAGCGCCACGGTAACGATCTGCAAAAGCGCATGCGCGGTGGTGGTCACGGGCGGCATGAGCGGATCTCCGGACGTGATCGCCTTCTTGATGCTGACGAGCGGCCGGCCGTATCGGTACACCACGAGCCAGCCGAATCCCGCGATCGCGCCGCATGCAAGCAATACGGCAATGCGCCGCTCGGCTGATGCCGCGGCCACGCCTTCGTAGAAGCTTTCGTGTCCGACCAGATGCGCGACGCTGTATCCGTACGCCAGATGCTGGATGAGGTGGAGCAGAAGGGCGAGTGCCATGCCGCCCAGTCCGGCGCCGATGCCGGTGAACACGGTGACCGTTGCAAGCCGGAAGAGCGGGATTGCCGGGGCAGGGCGGGAGGATGGAGCGTGCATCGAAAGAGCCGTGAATTCGAGACATGCGGCCGCCGCAAAGTTGCAAAGCCGGCTGTGCTCGCACTAATCGAGAAATAACAATTAGCGTGAACCCGAATCTACCGGCTCAGAAGTAAGTCGTCAAATTCATTTGTTGTATCGATTGATGTGTCAAACGCATGATGTCCTTGGGCCGCAATCATGGCCGGGCGCCAGCGCGAGTGGCAGATCAAGTCAGGCTCGCGATCGTCCGACAAACGCAGCGAGCGCCAGGCCGGCGCCTAGCGCGGCATAGATCGGCAAGAACGAGCGCTGCGGGACATGCGCTTCAAAGCCGGGCGTCACGCGTTCCGGCACGACGTGATAATCGACTACGTACGCAAGCGCAGCCGTCGCTGCAGCGGTCCCGACGATGCGTGCCGGCGAAGCCTTGCGTCCGAGCAATGCCTCGAATGCCAGGCCCCAGAATACGCCGCTTCCCCAGTGGATAAAAACGCCTGCGCCGGTGAGGCGAAAACTTGGCCGCTCGTCGAGCATTGCTTCGCCGGGCCATATGCAATGCGCAACCGCGTTGATGGGTGCAATCGCGCTCGACCCATTATTGACGGCCTCGCGCGACACGACGGCAGCAGACGTGGCCGCGGCCATTGAACCGGACCAGAATGCCCGGCGGACAATTGAAAAGACGTTCATGGTTTCCTGTTGGCGGACGTGTCCTGTCCGCAGATTGGTTCTGTCATTAAAAGGCTCAAACAGAACGGCCCGAAGGCGATCTGCAAGATCGCTCCCGGTCATCCTCACGCCCACTTCCGGTTCGTCCTATACCGCGGCGTCTGGATCTCATCGGCTTGCACACCGTTTGAGACAAGAGCAGACGCCGAAGCGATCAGATGTCCCGTCCGTGCAATGCAGGTGCGTCCAGTGTTGAGCAAACGCTATGCCGCGGATGGATTGCGTCGCATGCTTTTGGTGAGAAGAGGGTCCCGGGCAAAGACCTCCCGCGCCGGTGCGGGTGATGGGATGTATCGGCGGAAGTATCAGACCTTCCGATCCCGGCGCAGGGTTGTCGCGTCGCGTGTTCAGTCGTGACGCGTCAGCCGTAATGCGTAGGTGAACCGGTCGGCGGGAAATACACTGATGGTCGCTTCGAACACTAATTCACGCTGATCGACGTAATGACGCACGATCTCGAGCGCGTGCGAATCCGCCGCGACGGCAAGCGTTCCGGCAACCCTTTCGGGCACGCCGACCGCGCGAATCTCCTGGCGCACTTCGCGGACCGCGCGTCCACAGCGCTCCTCGACCATCTCGCAGATCAACCCGGTGTTCTTGCGTAACTCGCGCCTGATCGCAGCACCGGCGACCGGATCCAGATAGACCTCGGTCCAGCAGATCGGCTGCTCCGGTTTGGCGGGGTCGACCCGCAACATTTCGATGCGCAACCATCGCGAGCCCACTTCCACACCGATATGCGCGGCAAGCGAAGGACTTGCCGAGATCTCGCCGATAGACTGGACGTGCCGCTCAGTAACCACCGCAAACTGCATCAGGTCTTCGACATTCGACATCGACTGTTCGAACGCCACGCGCGGCTTCGAAGCTTCGACGCGAATACCCGCGCGCTTGCGTCGCGAGATGAGACCGAGATCCTGCACCTTCTGCAGCGCCGAGCGCACGGTCGCGCGGCTGACGCCGTACTGCGCGGAGAGGTCCATTTCACTCGGTAACGCCGCGCCGACAGCGAACGTCCCATTGCCGATCGCTTCGATCAATTGATCTGCCAGTTCGACATAGCGCGGTTTCATAAACCTTTCCTGTAATTACTATTGTTCAAAGCATGGCCTGGGGAAGCCGAGCGCGACATCGTATCTTGGTGCGCGGCGGGTTGCCAAGGCAGCGCAGTTGAGAACGCACAGATCCGGACGGTCATTCGCGTAAACCCGAAATTGACGTGTTTCCACTTACGCCAATATAGTCCGTACATATTGAAAATGTACGGACTTATAAGCGGATCGTCGTGATATGTCCGAGCGCCACGATCCGCACGAAAAAACGGAGACCGAAATGGCTGTTCAAACGAATGTGTCGCACCCCACGGACAGTGAGGCCGCGAGCGCGAAACCTCGTCAGCCGTTCTATGCGCGGCTGGGGTTTCAGATTGTCGTGGGCATCGTGCTTGGTCTCGCGCTGGGTTTTATCGCGCCGCATCTCGCCGTGCAGATGAAAATCCTCGGCGATATCTTCCTGCGGCTCATCAAGATGATCGTTGCGCCGCTCGTGTTTCTGAACGTCGTGCTCGGCATTGCGGCGGCCGGCGACCTGAAGAACGTCGGACGGATCGGTTTGCGTGCACTGATCTACTTCGAGATCGTCTCGACCATCGCGCTCATCATCAGCATGGTGATTGCGAATCTCTCCGGTGTCGGCGCGGGCATGCATCTTGTGCAGAGCCCGGAAGCTGCAGCGGCCGCGCACGAGACGTATGGCAAGGCTGCACACGTGTCGTTCGAGCATTTCCTGTTGACGCTCTTCCCCGACAACTTCGTCGGCGCGTTTGCCAACGGTTCGCTGCTGCAAGTCCTGGTGATCTCCATTGGCTTTGGCGCCGCCGTGCTCATGCTGAACACCGAGCAGCGCGCAAGCGTTGAGCATGCGTTATCGCGGATGTCCGACTGCTTTTTCAAGTTCGTCGATGTGATCATGAAGTTCGCCCCGCTCGGCGCATTCGGTTCGATCGCGTTTGCGATCGGCAGCAGCGGCATGAGCGCGGTGATCTCGCTCGGCTATTTGCTGATCGTGATGTATCTGTCGCTCGCGTTTTTCGTGGTCGTCGTGCTCGGCCTCGTGTTGCGGCTCTACGGCTTCAACGTGTTCCGTTTCCTGCGTTACTTCAAGGAAGAGATCTTTTTGTTGTTCGCCACGGCTTCTTCAGAAAGCGCATTGCCGCGGCTCTTCGAAAAACTCGAGAAACTCGGCTGTTCGCGCCAGTCGGTCGGAATGGTCTTGCCGACAGGTTACGCGTTCAATCTCGACGGCACGGCCGTGTACATGTCGCTATGCGTGATGTTCCTCGCGAATGCGTATGGCGTGCCGCTCGACCTGCACCAGCAGTTCGGGTTGCTGTTGCTGATGTTGCTGACATCCAAGGGGGCGGCGACCGTTTCGGGCGGCACGTTCATCGTGTTTGCAGCGACGGTCACCGCATCGGGCCTCTTGCCTATAGAAGGATTGCCCATCCTGTTCGGGATCAACCGGTTCACATCGCAAGCGGTTTCGATCTGCAACTCAATGGGCAACAGCGTGGCGACGCTCGTCATTGCAAAGTCCACGGGCGAATTCGATGAAAGCGCTGCGCGCAGCGAGTACACGCGCGTGTTTGGATCGAGCGCCGGCAAGGTTATCTGAAGCTAAATCGAGGAAACATTCATGCGCATTACCGCGATAAGGGAAATCTCCGTCCCGCTGGAAGGAAACGTAGCGAACGCGCTCGTCAGCTTCGCCGAGCACGACGTGTCGCTGGTCGCGCTGGAAACGGATGTGATCCGTAATGGCCGGCCGGTCACCGGCTACGCATTCGATTCCATCGGCCGATACGCGCAAGGCGGCATCCTGCGCGACCGGATGATCCCGCGCCTGAAGACAGCAGCGGCTGCGGCGCCCGAGTCCCTGCTCGACGCCACAGGCGAGCACTTCGATGCCGCCAGGGTCCTGCAAACCATCCTCCGCAACGAGAAGCCCGGAGGACACGGTGACCGCGCGGCGGCCGCCGGTGCGATCGAACTGGCGGTGTGGGACTTGAACGCCAAGCTCGCCGATGAACCCGCGTATGTCACCATCGCGCGGCATTTCGGGCGGCAAGGCAAGCGTGAAGGCGTGAATGTGTACGCGGCGGGCGGTTACTACTACCCGGAAGAAAGCACGCAGCGTCTCGCCGATGAATTCCGCGGTTATCGCGAACTCGGTTTCGATGCATTCAAGATGAAGATAGGCGGTGCGACGCTTGCTCAGGACATGGTTCGCATAGAGGCCGCATTGACGGTCGCGGGAGAGGGACAACGTCTTGCAGTCGATGCCAACGGACGCTTCGATCTCGACACGGCGCTCGCATATGCAAAGGCCATCGCGCCGTACGATTTGCGCTGGTACGAAGAGATCGGCGATCCGCTCGACTACGAATTGAACAGTCAAGTTGCGCAAGTCTATGAAGGACGTATCGCGACTGGCGAGAATCTGTTTTCCGTGCCGGACGTGCGGAACCTGCTGCGTTTTGGCGGCATGCGAAAGGGCAAGGACATCTTTCAGATGGATCCCGGGCTTGCTTATGGACTGACTGAATACGCACGCATGATCGAAGTGATGGAAAGCCATGGATTTGACCGCGCTGAAGCGTTCCCGCATGGCGGTCACCTGATCAACTTGCACATTGCAGTGGGGCTCGAGCTCGGTGGATGCGAAGCGTATCCCGGCGTATTCCAGCCGTTTGGCGGATATCCGGCGGGTTGCGGCGTGGGCGGCGGACTCGTGCGCCCGACTGACGCAGCCGGCTTCGGACTCGAAGAAAAAGAAGCGCTGCGACCGTGGCTCGCGCGCCTGGATCATTAAAAGGAACCCTGATGTCTACCACCGTATTCGACTCTGCTCTCTTTCGCGACATGTTCGGCACGCCCGAAATGCGCGACGTGTTTTCGGATATCGCATACCTTGCGCTTTGTATCGATGCAGAAACGGCGCTTGCTCGTGCGCAGGCCAAAGCCGGTCTGATTCCCGCAGAAGCCGCGCGAGACATTACTGCGCGCGCCGACTTTTCACGGCTTGATCTGGAAGCGTTGCGCCACGAAACGGAGATCGTCGGATACCCGATCCTGCCGCTCGTCAAGCAAGTCAGTGAAATGTGCGGTGACGCGGGCGGTTATCTGCATTGGGGCGCGACCACGCAGGACATCATGGACACCGCGACCATGCTGCAATGCGCGCAAGGCGTGGCCATCATTGAACGTCAGCTCGACGAAGTGCGCGGCGCATTGCGCGATCTCGCGAACGAGCATGCCGACACGGTGACGGCCGGCCGCACGCATCTGCAACATGCGCTGCCTGTCACCTTCGGCTTTCGCGCAGCGGTATGGCTGTCAGCATTGAACCGTCACGCCGAGCGTCTTGCGCAAGCAAAACCGCGGGCGCTGATGGTGCAGTTCGGCGGCGCGGCGGGCACGCTGGCATCGCTTAACGATCCCGAGCGGGCGCTCGAAACGCGTCGCTTGTTTGCGGCCGAATTGAATCTTCGCGATCCGGAGATCACCTGGCATGTCGCACGCGATGGCTTGTGCGAACTGGTATCGCTGCTCGCGAGCATTGGTGGATCGCTCGGAAAGATCGCGCTCGACGTGATGATGATGGCCGCGTCCGAATTCGGCGAAGTGGCCGAGCCCTTCGTGCCGGGACGCGGTGCAAGTTCAACCATGCCGCAAAAGCGTAATCCCATATCCAGCGAGTTGATGTTCGCGGCCGCAAAGATGCTGCGTGAACGCGCCGCGTTGATGCTTGACGGCATGATGCACGACTTCGAACGCGCAACCGGTCCGTGGCATCTCGAATGGAGCGCGGTACCCGAAAGTTTCCTGCTTTGCGCCAGCGCGTTGCATCAGGCGAACTTCATGTTGCGTGGACTGGTGGTCGATGCCGCGAAGATGCGAAAGAACCTGGACCTGACGGGCGGTTTGATCGTGGCGGAAGCGGTGATGATGGGCCTCGCGCCAAGCATTGGCCGGCAGCATGCGCACGACGTGGTGTACGACGCGTGCCGCATCGCGATTGAAAACAACCGCACGCTTTTTGATGTGCTGATGGAGGACTCCGGGATACGCGGTGCATTCGGCGAAGCGCGCCTGCGTGAACTCACGGACCCGGCGAATTACCTTGGCGCTGCGGCGATCATGGCCCGTTCGGTGGCCAATGCCACAAGCGTGTAATGTTGTGTGAGATACGTCCGGAATAATAAAGCGCGGTCGCCCGTTTAATCCATGTAAGCCCGGCACGAGCAGCATTCGCCAAAGCGTCATCGAGGCGCTTGCGGAGCTGCGCGTTACCCGCCGGCATCATTGCTGGAGACAACGATCATGCGTAAAGCGTTTTGCCGCAGGATGGTTCATGCTGTATTCATGTGCACGGGTTTTGCGGCGTCGGCGCCGCTCTTTGCGCAAGGTTACGACGACTCGATTTCGTCCGATGCGCAATCCAACTGCCGCGCCATCGCCGGGCAGGCGGAGATAGACGGCACGATGCAGCAAATCGTCGGAAGGGCATGTCTGCAAAGCGATGGCACGTGGCGCATTGTCCAGAGCGATGACGGAAGCGTGCTGACCTACCCGATAGCTGATTATCCTTACGCGGACCCGTGGTATTTGGGGCCACCCTTGTTTATCGGTGTGGGCGTCGGCTTTATTTTTGTTGACCGTTTCCACCATTTCCATCGATACAGCCATTTCAACCAGATGAACCACTATCACGTACGCGGTGGTTACGCCGGTGGTTTTCACGGCGGCGGTCATATGTATGGACATGGAGGAACGGGACATCGTTGAGCACGCGTCGTGTTCTTGGCGCTTGCGATGCGCTATTTTCCTGTAATGGGGAAATAGCGCATTCTCTTTAGTAACTAGCCTTTAATGATTCCACGCCGCGAAGGGTATTGCGTTGCCGCCATTGCAGCGCGTCGAGATTGGGGATGCGCAAATCCGGCAGCCGAGAGACAAGCGTGCCCAGCCCAATTTCCAGTTCGAGCGTAGCGAGTCTTGCGCCGAGACAGTGATGAATACCCGCGGCGAACGACAGCAACTTGCCTTGAAGCGGACGCTCGATATCCAGTTGATCAGGTTGGCTATATTGCCCAGGATCACGATTGGCCGAACCCACCATCATGAACACGATGGTGCCGCGTGCAAGCGCTACGCCTTCCACTTCCACGTCTTCAAGCGCAGTACGCACGATCATCTGCACCGAACTGTCGAAGCGCAGGCATTCGCTGACAGCCCTGGAAACCAGCGATGGATCGCGTTGCAGCAACTCAAGCTGCTGCGGCTGACGATGCAGCGCAATCAACGCATTTCCCAGCATGTTCGATGTCGTCTCGTGCCCGGCCACAAAAAGCAGCAACACGTTCGATATGATTTCATCGTCGTTGAGGGATTCACCTGCTTCCTCTGCACGGACCAGTGCGGAGATGAGGTCGCCGCCCGGTTTCAAGCGCCTTTGTTCGACGACGCCCGCGAAATAGCGCTGCAGGGTGAGGGTCGCTTCGTTTGCCGCGGCGAGGCGCTCGGCGTCCATGGGCGCGCTGTCTAGCGCATTGCCCAGGTGACTCGCCGCTGAGCCCAGCCTCACGCCGTCTTGCACGGGTACGTCGAGCAGGCGGCAAATGATATTCACGGGCAGCGGCAACAGATAATCGCTGACCAGATCGAATTCCACACCGGGCTTGAGCGCGGCGATCAGATTATCCGCCGTGCTTTGCGCGATCTCTCGTAGCAGGTCGATCTGGCGTGCGTTGAAAGCTTTCATCAACAGGCTGCGCAGGCGCGTGTGCATGGGCGGATTCATCATCAGGAACATGCGGCTGAGCGCCTGGAACACAGGCTGGTCGCGTCCGCTTTCGCCGTATCGTGCGGCAACGCTCTGCATATAGGTCTTGCCCATGCGCCGGTCGTGAAGCAGCGCTTCGATGATCGCGAAGCGGCCCGTCAGCACCACGTTGGGCGCAAGCGGAACGAGCGCGCCTTCGGCGCGAAGCTGCTCGTAGAACGGGTAAGGATTCTCGAAGAAAGCGGGGGAGGACAGGTCGCTGAATTTCATGTGGGGCGTTCGTCAGAATGTTGGGAAGGCGTACCCCCTTGATAACACCCGTGACACGGACTTATTCCTTCAACGCAAGCGAAGACCGCGCGCCGCCCCACGTGGCGAGATGCTTGAGCAAGCGTTGTCGTGGACCCGCTGTAACTACGCGTCAGCCCGATTTATTCTGGGCCGACGCGCTGTGACGCCCTGACGAGACGCGACAGGTGCATCGTCCATTTTTGCTGCATCGGACCGGCGCATCCGCGCTTCGTTCTGAAGGTTCTCGACAAGCGCTCGCGTCGTCGCCCGCTCCATCACGGCTTTCCTCACCAGCAGGCCGAGCTTGCGGCTTACCGGCTGGCCCGGGAGCGTCAGGCGCTGCACTGAAGACATACCTCGGAGCATCAGCAAATCACCCGGCACGACGGACCAGCCCAAACCTTCCGCGACCATCTGCGCAATCACCGCGGGTTCATCGAGTTCGATTCCCTCTCGCACCATCAGTTTTTGTCGCCGCAAGAACGTATTGACGAGGCCGCCGCCATAGGAGCGTCGGTCGTAGCGAATAAACGGCAGATCGAGCGCCCACTCTCTTAGCGATCCCATGGCCGCCTTTGGCGCTACGGCAACGTAGACATCGTCCAGTAATGGAATCCAGACAAGGTTGGCGGGAATGCCGAAATTCGGCTTGATCATGGCCGCGATGTCGAGTTCGCCCGCGTCGACTTGCGCCAGCAATTGAATGGACGTGCCCGGAGTGATCTGAATCTGCGTCGCCGGGCAACTCTCAAAAAAGCCTCCCAAGGCCTTGGGAAGCAGGCCGGATTGAACGGTGGAAATGGCGCCGAGATTGATTGTCGATACCTGTGGCGCCGCGCCCGCCTTCATGTCGTCATAGCGCGCAACCAGGTCGCGTGCGTGACTAACGAGCGCCCGCCCACGTTCACTCAATTGCACCGCTTTCCCGCTGCGCTCGAACAGCAGGCACCCGAGATCTGATTCCAGCCGCTTGATCTGCATGCTGACCGCCGATTGCGTCAGGCCCAGCCGTTCGCCGGCACTGGAAAACGAGCCTGTTTCGGCGGCGGTGAGGAAGGTGGCGAGGTAGCGGAGCATGATGAAAATAATTGATGCTTAGACCTTAAAATATGCGTTTCTCATTCGATATTCTTTATCTTAGCATCATCAACATTGCTCAAGTTCTGAATAACCACCCCCAAGGCGTTCAATGACCACAACCGCGTTGTTCCACCTCGCATTCCCCGTCAACAGTATCTCGAAGGCCCGGGAGTTCTACGGCGAATTGCTGGGCTGCCCCGAAGGGCGGAGCTCGGAGAGCTGGGTAGACTTCGATTTCTACGGGCATCAGATCGTCGCGCATCTTTCGCCGGAAGAGACCGGCCACAAGTCAACGAGCGAAGTCGATGGCCACGACGTGCCCGTCCGCCATTTCGGCGCCATCTTGCCAATGCGCGAATGGAAGGCGCTGGCCGAGCGGCTTCGCGCGCAGGACGTCAAGTTCATCATTGAACCGCAGATCCGTTTCCAGGGTTTGCCCGGCGAACAGGCCACCATGTTTTTCCTCGATCCATGCGGGGGAAACGCGCTGGAATTCAAGGCGTTTGAAGATCAGGGCCAGGTGTTCGCAAAATAAGCATTCGCGTATCAAGCGCGTTTTATTTTCGCCAAAACCCGCGCTTTCGCATTAATTTTCGATTTATTTAGCGGGCACCATAGGGTCGCCAAGCGGGCTGGGGCACGCGGCGCACCCTATGGAACGATGACAACAGTCGCAAGAAGGCCATTGATTCCCGCGTTGACCGGCGTTCGCTTTCTCGCGGCATTGAGTGTTGCGCTGTACCACTTGTCGGATAGGGTGGCCGCGACCTCGGGAATCCCGACCCTGCATTTTTATGAAAATGCGGGCGATCCCGTGGAGCTGTTTTTCATCCTTTCGGGATTCATCCTGACCTACACGCACCCTGAAGTAAACGGTGCGGAACGACCTGCCATCCGGCAATTCTATTTTTCCCGGTTCGCGAAAATTTATCCGATCTACTTGCTGGGCTGGATCGTGTTCGCGCCGCTGATCTATTCGAATCTCGTCGCGCTGCATGGACACGGTGCGGGCACTTATGTCCGGCTGGCGTTTTACGGCTTCATGTCGCTTACGCTCCTGCAAGCGTGGACCACCAACACAGCCAATGCATGGAATACGCCGGGATGGTCGCTGTCCGCGGAGGCCGTGTTTTACGCGGCTTTTCCGTTCCTCTTCACGTATCTAAAGAACCGGCGTCTTGCAGCGCTTTCGGCAATGATCGCCGTATGCTGGGCGGGTTCGGTGATGCCGACGATGGCGCTTTCATTCTTGCCGCCTTCGCTGAAAAACGAGTTCTGGTCACGAGAACTGGTCAATTTTTTGCCGATACTGCGGATAGGAGAATTTATCGCGGGAATTTGTCTTGCGCGACTTTTCCTGAGCAGCACAAAGGAGAAATCGCTGCGCTTTGATCTTGGCGCGCTCGGCGCTTTGTTTGCGGCGATTACCGTGATCATCGTGGCGAATCATCTGAGTGCGAAGGTGCTGCTTTTCCCCGCCTTCATGCTGCTGCTCTATTGCCTGGCATGCGCCAAGGGACCGCTCAGCGGGCTGCTGGGCAGCAAGCCCATGGTCTTGCTGGGCGAAGCGAGCTTCGCGTTCTACATACTGCACGTACCGATGTTCAGATACGCGAAGATGGTGTTCCCCAACATCGCGACGTCGCCTGCACAATTCGCGGCGTTTCTGGCCGGCCTGGCTGCTGTATCGATTGTTTGTTTCCTGACCATAGAAAAGCCGCTGTGCGCTTATTTGCGTAACACGTATAAGCGCGCTCGTTCGCCGCGTGCGATAGGCCAGCCTGAACACGCATAGCGGTGTCAGGCGGCCACTCGGTTCCAGTCGATCAGGGCAGCGTCACCGGAACAGGACGCGTCAGCAGGTCGACGTAAAGGCTGAAGAACCGGTTGTTGTCGAACTGCGTCACGTATGCGATCTTTTGCGGAGATGCGCCTGTGGTCGGGGTCTGGTAGACCTTGACCTGACCTTGCGTCTCGCCGTTGCTTGTATCGATGTCGAGGTAGGCGCTCTTCGTCTGCGTCGCGTAAGTCGGGTCCGTGAAATAAGCGATCGTCAGGGTATCGAAGATATCAGTGTTCGTGCTGAACGCGTTTGCATTGGCGATTGCATAGGCCTTCGTCACGGCGGTCTGCTTGCTCGGATTGTTGGCGATCTGGTCGTAGACGCTTTCCGTGAGCGGAACGGTATTGGTGACATCCAGCGGAATCACCGTTTGCGGAATCGTCGTCTGCAATACCGTGCGCACCGCGAGCGGATCGAACCACCAGTTCAATTCGCCTACCGCGTTGGCGTTGCCCGCTACGGCCATCGCGCCACCCATATAGACGATCTGCTTGATCAACGGCGCGATCTCCGGCGCCTTCTGCAATGCAAGCGCAAGATTGGTCGGCGGTCCCACTTCGAGAATGGTGACTTGATTCGGATACTTCTTGATCGTATCGATCATGAAGTCGGACGCGTTTTCCGCTTGCAGCTTCGTGCTCGTTGCGAAGCCGTCCGGTGGCGCGACCAACTGCGAAGCCTGAGTGGGCTCCGCTCGCATCCACGCGCCGAAGTAACCATTCGGATTTGCCGCCTGTTGGGCGCGAATGCTCGCTACGTTGTACTGCAGCGGATAGTCCGCGCCTGCGTATACGCCTACGGTGTTTTGCACGCCCATGCGTTCGACTGCCTTGAGTGCATCGGCCTGTTCCTGAAGCAGCCAGTCGTTGCCCGTGACGACCGTCAGGCCCAGCAGGTTGACCTTGCCTTGCGCCATCAATTGCGTGGTCATGGCGAAAAGCTGGCCGTCGTCGCCCATGGTGTTGAAATCCGAATCCATGATGACCTTGGGCGCATTGGCCAAGGCTGACGAGTTGGAATTGCTGTCGCTGCCGCCGCACGCGGCGAGGACCATGGAGCTCATGAGGATTGCTATAGATCTTGAGTGCATTGCTGTTCCCATTCGAGTTGGTGGATAACGAACAACGACTGCAACATGGCGCCATGCGGCAGCTTTGCGTGGGCCGCCCGCGAAAGCAGGCGGGACGCTTCCGGCTGTGACCACAGCCGGAAAAAATCAGGCCGCGCTATCGACTTCCTGGCGCGTGGGGATCGACGGTTGCGCGCCTGCGCGCGTTACCGAAATGGCAGCGGCGCGCTGGGCAAGATCGATCGCAGCTTCCAGCGGCTGACGCGCTGCAAGCTGCGCGGCGAACACGCCAATAAAGGTATCGCCTGCGGCGGTCGTGTCGACTGCGTCGACCTTGGGCGCGGAGAAGTGCGTACCTTCGCCGCCTTCGGGCAACAAGTACGCACCTTGCGAACCCAGCGTCACGATCACGTTGCGAGCACCCGCGCGCTGCAATTCCTTGGCCGCGCGCCGTGCGCCGCTTTGCGATTCGACCGGCAAGCCGGCAAGGATCGCGGCTTCGACCTCGTTCGGAACCAGATAATCGACGAGTGGCAGCCAGTCGGCGGGCAGCGGGCCGGTTGCGGGCGCCGGATTCAACACCGTCAGCTTGCCGAATCGCTTGGCCGTCACCAGCGTTGCATACACCGAGTCCCAGGGGATCTCGAGCTGGCAGACCACGACGTCGGCTGATTTGATGACTGCTTCGTGCCGCTTGACCATCTCGGGCGTCACCTGCCCGTTGCTGCCGGCCACGACCACGATGGTGTTCTGGCCATCGTCGGCTACTGTCACCATGGCTACACCGGTCGGCAGCGACGGGTCGATCTCGATCGCACCGCAATCGATGCCTTCCACTTCGAGCCCAGCAAGCCGGACTTTGCCGTTGCCATCGGCGCCAACGCAACCGGCCATCGCAACGCGTCCGCCGATGCGAGCGGCCGCGACCGCCTGGTTGCCGCCTTTGCCGCCGGAGTGCTCGGAGAACTCGTGTCCGCCGATGGTTTCGCCCGGACGTGGCAGGTGAGGGGAGCGTGCGACCAGATCGGTATTGATGCTGCCGACAATCAGGACCAGGCCTTGTTTCGTATCTTTGGACATGTCTTTCTCCTGCTGGTGTATGCGTGGCGGCGTCTTTGAGACGCCTGACATGCACGCATACGCCCGTAATAATGAAGCGTTTAGCGCTTGCTCACCGAAGCGTTTTTTTAATCAAGCCGGGCTCAGATGACGCGGCGCTTGCTGCGGTACGTATCCAGCACGACAGCGACGACAATCACCGCGCCGGTGATGATCCGCTTGGTCGGTTCGTTCGCGCCGATCTGCGCCAGACCCGCCGCAAGCACGGAAATGATCAGGACGCCAAAGAACGTGCTGATGACCGAACCGCGGCCACCCATCAAGCTCGTTCCGCCGATAACCACCGCCGCGATTACTTGCAGTTCGATACCCGATCCCGCGTTAGGATCGGCGGCTTCGAGGCGCGAGATCTGGAACAGGGCGGCCAGGCCGGACAGCAGTCCCATCAACCCAAACACGATGACCTTGTAGGGCCGCGGATTGACACCTGCGAGCCGCACCGCTTCTTCGTTCGTACCGATCCCGACCAGATATCGGCCGAACACGGTGCGTGTCAACACGAGTTGTGCGACGATCATCACGGCGATTGCAATCAGGAACGACGGCGAAATACCGAAAGCGATCGGATTGGACAGGAAGTCGAACGCATCGCCAATGTAGGCCGTACGCGAGTTCGTCAATTGGTAGGCAAGACCGCGCGCCGCTTCGAGCACGCCGAGCGACACGATGAACGACGGAATGCGCCAGCCCACCGTCACCGCGCCGGTCACGCAGCCGGTCAGA
>NZ_JBSIPA010000977.1:0-421 GCF_053574605.1 Caballeronia sp. M23-90
GTGTGCTGCGTTCGAGCCCGGTGCCGCGCAAGATCGTCACCGATCAGTTGCGCAGCTATCCGGCGGCAAAAGCCGAGATCCCGGAGCTTGCGAACGTGGAGCACGTGTTTGTCAAAGCGGCAGCTCGGCTGAACAACCGCGCAGAGAATAGCCACCAACCGACACGCGAACGCGAGCGTCGCATGCGCGGCTTTCGCGACCCGAAACGCACACCAAAATTTCTCTCGTGCTTCGGGCCGATCCGGCAACATTTCGCGCTTAAGCGCCATCTACTGCGCGCTTCACTCTATCGCAAACAACTCGCCGCCCGGTTCGTTGCATGGCGAGAATTCGCCGAACTCACCGAAAATCCGTCGGCCGCTTTCTGATAGTCGTCACACCTGCCGTCGTGTCATCTCACTGTCGGTAACTTGACAATGCC
>NZ_JBSIPA010000978.1:0-404 GCF_053574605.1 Caballeronia sp. M23-90
CGAGCTGCCGCTTTGACAAACACGTGCTCCACGTTCGCAAGCTCCGGGATCTCGGCTTTTGCCGCCGGATAGCTGCGCAACTGATCGGTGACGATCTTGCGCGGCACCGGGCTCGAACGCAGCACACACTTGAAGAAGCTCGTGGATATGCACGCTTTGAAACCATGCGCACGGTCTTGTTTCTCATCGCTGGAATTCGACTTCTCGCCCTTCAATGAAAACGCCCGCTAAACCCCGTCGCCCACTCCGTTTTCAAAAGAGCCATTTTAAGGAAGGTCTTATGTGGACGCCTCCCGGATTGCAAACAGTTTTGCGTTGTTGACTGGCAGGTTAAGGCAGCACGCTTATGTCCGGCCCGTTTGTGCAGGCCGGTATCTGCCTGCTGGCCCTAATGGAATTCGCTG
>NZ_JBSIPA010000979.1:0-397 GCF_053574605.1 Caballeronia sp. M23-90
TACGTGCACGAAAAGGAACTCGAGCGCATCCATGATCCCCACCCCCTGGATTTCAGATATCTGGAGGATTATATCGAAGACGTGGAGGAAAACGGGCAGATCGAGGTTCTCACTGAGGATCGGGAGACAGCCATCGGGGGGAAGATATATACCTTCGAGGAGGGGCTGGGACGATTCGATCTCACCCCCGGGGACATCGACATGGTCATCCATACCCATCTGCACAACGATCATTGCGAAAACGATTACAAATGTGAAAACGCCCGATTTTACGTGCACGAAAAGGAACTCGAGCGCATCCATGATCCCCACCCCCTGGATTTCAGATATCTGGAGGATTATATCGAAGACGTGGAGGAAAACGGGCAGATCGAGGTTCTCACTGAGGATCGGGAGA
>NZ_JBSIPA010000980.1:0-396 GCF_053574605.1 Caballeronia sp. M23-90
GGACCATGCGCACGGCTTCCAGCATGAATTCCTGCGTATATCGAGCTCTCGGATTACCCATCTTTCCTTCCTCCTTGCGTGAGTTTTACACACTCAGCAAGGGATCCATTTTTTGCGGGCAAGCTCACCGTTTGTTCGCGATGACGTGGAATTCCTGTTCGCTTTGCCTTGGAATCACGATTCACTTTGCCGTGGAATGGCCATTCACTTTGCGTGGAATACGCAAATGGGTAAGCGTGCCGTTTTTCATATTCCACCTCACCACTGTTCGTATGCGATCCATCAGTAGCGTCCTTGTGTAGAAATCGCTGCACTCTGATGCTAGGTGTCCACGTGGACACTTAGAGGATTTGCACCGATGACAGAAGAAAATGACTTGCGAAGCCGTTTAGTGAT
>NZ_JBSIPA010000981.1:0-395 GCF_053574605.1 Caballeronia sp. M23-90
GCCTCGCCGGAATATCTAAGTCGCGCGGGCGTTCCCGATTCGCCGGCTGACCTTTCCGACCATCAAATAATAGTCGGGCCGTCCGCTAGCATGGCAAGCTGGTCTTTTGAACGCGATGGTCGAACGCAATCCATCCGCCTCGAAGGACGTGTTGCGACAAGCTCCAACGACGGTGCCACGGCTGCCGCAGTTGCGGGACTCGGAATCGTGGGTACCGGGTTGTTGGGATGCAGTGCGGAACTATCGAACGGAACGTTGATGAGGGTTCTTGAAGATTGGAATATGGGCACAACCGAGATTCATGCGGTTTTTCCTGCCGGGCGCGCTGCAAAGCTTGCGGCGAAGACGTTCGTTGAACATTTGATAAGTTTTCTTCAAAGCCACGAGCAGTAGAT
>NZ_JBSIPA010000982.1:0-391 GCF_053574605.1 Caballeronia sp. M23-90
GTAAAAACGGTCCATCTGAATCCCGATCAGATAGACAACTTCGAACCCATCAAACGCGACCACCGACAGGAGCAAAAAGCCGCCTAAATCTAATCGTTGAGGCGACATCTAGCTTGAAATCTACCGCAGGCGGTCACGGAAAAAGTATGTGCCGTTGGAGGAAGTGCTCGAAAGAGTCGTGCACTCAAGGAGTGAGACGTCGGAGCACGAGGTTGAGACGGTCGATTACGATGCACCTGTTCAGCCGTTCGATGTCGAACAGTGGTATGCGATCCATCAACGACGCCCCTCTGAAGGTGCACGCCGTTGGAGTGTAGCCGGTGTAGGGGGACGCGCGATCAGGGAATGTCGACCGGCATCTTCCAAGGAAGCAGCGCGTCGTATTCATCGA
>NZ_JBSIPA010000983.1:0-391 GCF_053574605.1 Caballeronia sp. M23-90
TCGGCGACAAACAGATCGAGATGAAGCTCGGCGCAAAGACGGATGAAGCGTCGGGCGTTCACGGCGAATACCGGTTCGCAGGAAGTCCGACGGTGATCGTGGTGGCGGGAGACCGCGACGGCGATACGCTCGAAATCGAAGAGTCGACCGATGGCACGCACATCACGGGCAATTGGGTCGGTAAGTTTGCCGCCGACCGGCTTGAGCTCGAACGGCACCGGGTTGGAATCGTCGGCGTTCATCCGCTCACCGGATACGCTGCCGTCGGCGACAAACAGATCGAGATGAAGCTCGGCGCAAAGACGGATGAAGCGTCGGGCGTTCACGGCGAATACCGGTTCGCAGGAAGTCCGACGGTGATCGTGGTGGCGGGAGACCGCGACGGCGATAC
>NZ_JBSIPA010000984.1:0-390 GCF_053574605.1 Caballeronia sp. M23-90
GCGGCGCAAACCGTTCGCCGAATTCCACGCCCCAGTAATAGAGGTCGTTGAAGATGTCGCCGGTTTTGCCTTGCGCGTAGCTGGTGCCGCCATTGGCGAGCTGGGCCCGCATGTTGTAGGTCGCCGTGCCCGTGCCTTCGCCCGCGTATTCCTTGTTCAGATTGCTGTTCGTGAAGTAATCACCCCACGCGTCTTTCGGATGAATGCGGGGAACCCAGTGATTCCAGTCGGGCAGTTGGAAGCCAATCGGAATTTCGCGGATGTTGATATGCCCCTTCGTCGATATCGCTGCTTTATTGACGCCGCTCGGGAAAATCGCGGCAAGCGTATCCAGATCATTTTCCGATACCGCGTCAATACCAGCGCCACATGTCCAGTCGCTTACCGGCG